>JBBKVJ010000001.1:0-3671 GCA_037968375.1 Paracoccaceae bacterium
GCTGACGATCGAGAGAGACCATCCGACAGTCGATGCCTGGGTGGTGCGGGAGGGCCGCGAGGTGACGGTGATCTTGTGCAACTTTGCCCTGCCGCGCCACGAGATCGCGGAAGAGACCGTGCAACTGTGGCTGGACCGCAAGGCAGCCCCGCTTTCCGCCGAGAGTCGGCGGTTTGACGACGCGGGTAGCGCCAATGCCAAGGCGCTGCGGCAGGAGATGGGGGCGCCGGACTATCTGAGCACAGAACGGATCGTGGCACTCGAAACCGCATCTAAGATGTGCTCGGCAGCGCAGCGAATATTTCATCAGTCCGGATGGCTGGTCTGCGTTGTGAGAATACAGCCGCTGGGTGTCGCGGCGATCCAGCTGGAGTTTGCATCAGGTGCCTGATGTCGCCGCGAATTTGACGGACTCGGCGCTGATCGAGGAATGGCAGCGGTCGGCATTCGACTATTGTCCCGAGAACGTGAACCCGGCGAACGGGCTTGTCTCGGACACGTCGCGCCAGGGGTCGCCGGCCAGTATCGCGGTCGTCGGCTTTGCTCTCTCGTGCTATCCGATCGGCGTCGAGCGGGGCTGGATCAGCCGCAAGGACGCCGCCGCCCTGACGCTGGCCGCGCTGCGGTTCTTTCGCGACAGCCCACAGGGCAAGGAGGACGACGCAACCGGGCATCGGGGCTTCTATTACCACTTTCTGGACATGCAGAGCGGTCGGCGGGTCTGGCGTTGCGAACTGTCGATGGTGGACACAGGCTTGCTGATGGCAGGCATCTTGGTTGCGGGCAGCTACTTCGACCGCGCGGACGAGGTGGAAATCCGCGATTTGGCCGAAGCGCTGTATCGCCGGGTGGACTGGCTCTGGGCACAGGCTGGCAAGGCGACATTGCGGCTTGGCTGGAAGCCCAGAAGCGGGTTCCTGCATTACGGCTGGGACGGGTACAACGAAGCCACTGTGCTTTACGTTCTGGCAGCGGCCTCGCCGGACCATGCAATTTCGGACAGCTGCTATGCCGGCTGGACAGCAACATATCAGTGGGAAAACATCTATGGATTCGACGTGCTCTACGGCGGGCCGCTCTTCATGCACCAGTTTTCCCACGCCTGGATCGACTTTGCAGGAATCCGCGACGCCTTCATGCGCGAGAAGCGGTCGGACTACTTCGAGAACAGTCGCCATGCAACGCTGCTGCATCGCGAATATGCCCGCCGCAATCCGCTCGGCTTCAAGGGGTATGGCGAGGATCTTTGGGGTCTGTCGGCCAATGACGGTCCCGGCGGGTTCCGCGTGCGTGTCGACGGCCAGCGGCACAGTTTTTACGGCTATGCGGCGCGGGGCGCGCCGTTCGGCCCGGATGACGGCTCGATCGCACCCTGGTCCTGGCTTGCGTCACTGCCATTCACACCCGAATTGTCGCTTTCGGCGCTGCGGCATCTGACGGCGCGCTATCCGTCGGTCGCGCCTGCGTTGCGTATGCCGAGCGCGTTCAACCCGACGCTGGCCGGGCGGCGCGGTTTCGGCGCCGAGGGCTGGATCTCGGACGGGTTCTATGGCCTCGATCAGGGCATCGCCACGATGATGATTGAGAACCACCGCAGCGGGATGATCTGGGAACTGATGCGCGCAAACCCGCATATCCGCGCCGGATTGCGGCGGGTTGGGTTCGGTGGCGGCTGGTTAGCACGGGGGGCGAAGCGGGATGTTGCGTGACCCTTTCACGCCAGAGGGGTTTCCCGTCGGTCGTCACGACGCCGACCTGTTGCGTAGCGTCCGGCCGCAGGACTGGCGCAATCCGGCCCCGGCAGACCGTTACAACCTTGTGGTCATCGGCGCGGGACCGGCGGGCCTGGTTGCCGCACGAGGCGCTGCGGCTTTTGGCGCCAAGGTGGCGCTGGTCGAACGGTACCTGGTCGGCGGTGATTGCCTGAATGTCGGCTGCGTGCCCTCGAAGGCGTTGATCCGGTCGTCGCGGCTTTATGCGGACATGCGTAATGCGGTCCATTTCGGCGTGACGCCGCCCGCAAGCGTCGAAGTGGATTTCGCGCTTGCAATGGAGCGGATGCGGCATCTGCGCGAGCGCATCGGCGAGGCGGACTCGGTGCATCGCCTGACCGCTGCGGGCATCGACGTCTATTTCGGGAAGGCTCGGTTCAGCGGCCCTGACCGGGTCGAGGTGGCGGGCACCGAGCTGCGCTTTGCCAAGGCGCTGATCGCGACAGGCGCCAGCCCGCGGCTTCCCGATATCGACGGGCTGGTCGAGGCAGGGTTTCTTTCGAACGAAAATGTCTTCAACCTGAGCCGTCGACCGGAAAACCTGCTGGTGATAGGCGGGGGGCCCTTGGGTTGCGAGATGGCGCAGGTCTTTTGCCGATTGGGGTCGCGCGTCATATTGGTGCAGGACGACCCGATGTTCCTGCCGCGCGAGGAACGCGACGCGGCGCAGATACTGTCCGATTCACTTGCACGGGACGGGGTCGAGATTCATCTGAACGCCAAGGTTGTGGCAGTGCGGGTTAAAGACGGCTGCAGGGAAGCGGACCTGCTGCGCGAGGGCGACATCACCACGATCAACGCAGACGAAATCCTGACCGGCATCGGCAGGGCGCCCAATCTTGAAGGGCTGGATCTGGGAATAGCGGGCGTCCAGGCGGATGCGGACGGTGTGACGGTCGATGACTTCATGCGCACGACGAACCGGCGGATTTATGCGGCGGGCGACGTTTGCCTCGAACACAAGTTCACCCATACCGCCGAGGCGTCCGCCCGGATCGCGGTGCAGAACGCGCTGTTCCTCGGACGCAAGCGGCTCAGCCGACTGATGATCCCGTGGTGCACCTATACCGACCCCGAGATCGCGCATGTCGGGCTCTATCCCTTCGATGCGCGGCAGGCAGGCATTCCGGTGCGAACCTTCACCATCCTGATGCACGATGTTGACCGGGCGGTAACTGACGGCAAGGAAGAAGGGTTCGTCAAGCTGCATGTGCGGCAGAACGATGACCGCATCCTCGGCGCAACGGTGGTGGCGCGGCACGCGGGCGAACTGATCAACGGCATATCGCTGGCGATTGGGTCGGGCATGGGGTTGAGCGCACTTGCCAAAGTGATCCACAGCTATCCGACGCAGGCCGTGGCGATACGAATGGCGGCGGACGCTTACGAGAGAACGCGGCTGACTCCGTTTGTCCGACGCGTGGCCTCGTGTTGGCTGGCGCTGGCGCGGCGATAGCGCCCGATCCGGTCCAGGCCAGCGGGAATGCTCTGCCGCGCGCGGGCGGTACACCGTGAAACGCAATGTGCCAGACGATTCCGTCGACGACGAATTCGGCTGCTGCCCAAGGAGACCAACGACAAGGGACGCGCGGAATGTCCGGACCGACTTCGAAACAACTAATCCAGCGCAGTGTAGTGAACGTCCGATTGCCGCTTAATTTATTGCGAAATCCCGATGTCGCGTTTTTCCACCAATGCCCCATATGCTACAAAAGTAAGCCCCAGCAGCAGAAGTAAGCCATAAGGCGTTCATGGCGTTCAAAACCGCAGTTTTGCCAACCCCCTCGCCAAGTTCCTGAAAGCGCTCTGTGTCGCAAGAAATCCCGCTCGCCTAAGCGAAAACATGACTTTTTCGGCAGAACGCGCCGTCCGTGAACAGGTCAGCAGCCGGTCTTAAGT
>JBBKVJ010000002.1:0-16011 GCA_037968375.1 Paracoccaceae bacterium
CAGAAGATGCGTCGCCGCCGCCAGTGCCGCGCCCGGATCATCGCCCGGCCAGACCAACGCCTCGGCCCCGGTCGCGGTCAGCACGCCCGCCTTGGCCCGATCCCGCGTCGTCCCGATCACCCGCCAACCCTTCGGGATCAGCAGCTGCGCCAGCGCGCGCGCCGAATAGCCGTGGCCGATGGATAAAAGCGTGCCGGTCATTGCTGCCTAGCCGTTCAGGTTGGCGACTATCGGCACGGGCAGGGCAGAATGGCAAGATTGCCGCGCTGAGGTGCCGTGATATGCTGGTCTGGGCGACCGGCGGCGATCAGGGTGCGGACCGGTCCGAAATCGCGACGCTCCGCACGCGGGTAAGGTCGAGGGGGCTGGCTGCCCCCGTCGGCTGCGCCGACCCCCCGAACATATTTTCACCAAAATGAAAGCCGGCGCGGCCTTAGCGCCCTTTCCAGACTGGATCGCGCTTTTCGGCAAAGGCGCGGGCGCCTTCCTTCTGATCTTCCGAGCCATAAAGGATGTCGACGCTACGCAACTGGCGTCCGGTGACCCGGTCCAGCGCGTCCTGAAACTTGGAATCCTCGGCATCGCGGACCACCTCCTTGATCGCCGCATAGACCAGCGGCGGGCCCGAGGCGAGGACGCGGGCAAGCTGCCAGGCGCGGTCCATGAGCTTGTCGGCGGGCAGGATCTCGTTGACCAGACCCCAGCGATGCGCCTCATCGACATCCATCCAGCGCCCGGTCAGCAAGAGTTCCATCGCGATGTGATAGGGGATGCGTTTGGGCAGCTTGATCGAGGCGGCGTCGGCCACCGTGCCGGAGCGGATTTCGGGCAGCGCAAAGCTGGCGTGATCGGCGGCCAGAATGATATCCGCGCTCAATGCCAGTTCCAGCCCACCCCCGCAGGCGATGCCGTTCACCGCCGCGATCACCGGCTTGTTCATGTCGCGCAGTTCCTGCAACCCGCCAAAGCCGCCGACGCCGTAATCGCCATCGACCGCATCGCCCCCGGCGGCGGCTTTCAGGTCCCACCCCGGGCAGAAGAACTTGCTGCCCGCACCAGTGATGATCGCCACACGCAGGTCGGGATCGTCGCGGAAGGCGGCAAAGGTCTGCCCCATGATCCGGCTGGTGGCAAGGTCGATCGCATTGGCCTTGGGGCGGTCGAGCGTGACCTGCAGGACGGCACCCTCGCGGTGGGTCTTGATGGGGTTCATGGGGCCTCCCGGATCAGTACATCCGCAGCGACGGCACGGGTTGGCGTGCAGATCAGCGGGTTCACCTCAGCCTCCTCTACCCGGGCGGCGTTTTCAATCACATAGGACTGGACGGCACGAATGGCCGCCAGAATGGACGGCATGTCCGCCGCCGGACGACCCCGGTAGCCCTGCAAAAGTTGCGCCGACTTCAACCGCGCCAGCGCCTCGATGACCGACGCATCACTGGCCGGAACCAGCAGCGAGATGCTGTCACCCAGCAATTCGGTCAGCGTGCCACCGGCGGCGAGCGTCAGCACAAAGCCATGCGCTGCGTCCTTCATCACACCGACCAGCAGATCCGCCACCCCGCCGGTGACCATCTCCTCGACGAGGAACGTTGTCGCGGGCATCACCTCGGCGGCGCGCAGGACGGCCATGGCATCGGCAAGTCCCAACACCACCGCCCCGGCCTCGGTCTTGTGCGCGAACCCCTCGCCCTTCAGCACCACCGGAAATCCGATCTCTTCTGCCGCCTGCGCCGCCTCTTTGGCGCTGCCTGCCCGGACCGCGCGCGGCACTTCAAGATCAAACGCCGCCAGCCGCGTCTTGGCCTCGGCCTCAGTCAGGGTCACGGCATCGCGGCTCGGTGGTGGCAGAAGCAGCGGGTCAAGGCCCCCGATCAGGTCCGGGGGGGCACTGAGCGTAGCCGCCGCCGCCACCGCCGCAATCGCCTCCGACAGCCCGTGCAGTGGCACGACGCCGCCGGCCATCAGCCGCGCCGCGATCGCTTCGGGCAACAGCTCGGGCAGTGTCGCCACCAGGGCCACATTGCCGCCGGTCCGCGCCCTTGCGGCAATCGCGGCTTCGGTCGCACACTCCCAATCCGCCACATCGCAACGGTCGGCACGCGGGTAATCGACGATCAGCATCGTCAGCGCCAGCGCGGGGTCGATCATCGCGGCCCAGGCATCGGTCATCCTTGCCGCATCACGCCAGATATAGGTGTTGTAATCCAAGGGGTTGGCCAGTGACACCATCGGGCCAAGCGCCAGACGCAAGGCGGTTTTCTGCGCCGGGTTGAGAGGCGGAAACACCACCCCGCGCCCGTGTCCGGTATCGGCGGCCAGCGACGCCTCGCCACCGGAACACGAGATCGAGGCGATCCGGTTCGACAGCAGCGGCGCGCAGACATGCAACAGCTTCAGCGTTTCCAACAGGTCGGGCAGCGAAGCGACCCGCGCGAAGCCCAGCCGGGCAATCAGCGCCCCGGCCCCGGCATCGCCGCCCGCCAGCGACGCGGTATGCGAGACGGTCGCCGCCCGCGCCGCCTCGGAGCGCCCGACTTTCAGCACCACCACCGGCACCTGTCGCGCGCGGGCCTTGGCCGCTAACGCCTCCCAGGCGCGCAGGTCGCGAAAGCCTTCGACATGCAGGCCGATGGCGGTGACGCGTGGGTCGTCGAGCAGGGCAAAGGCGATCTCGGCCTGTCCGGTCTGCGCCTGATTGCCCGCCGTCACCACATAGCCGATCGGCAGCCCGCGCGCCTGCATGGTCAGGTTGATCGCGATGTTCGACGATTGCGTCAGGATCGCCACGCCGCGATCCACCGGCACCAGCCCGTGCTGATCGGGCCAGAGCAGCGCGCGGTCGAACGCGTTGATGAAACCATAGCAGTTCGGCCCGAGGATCGGCATCTCGTCCGCCGCCGCCAGCAGTGCTGCCTGCAAGACACCGGCCTCACAATCCTCTGCCTCGGCCTCTGCAAAACCAGCGGCGAAACAGGTGGCGCCGCCCGCGCCCATCGCGGCAAGAGCACCGACCACCTCGACCGTGGCCTTGCGGTTCACGCCGACAAAGGCCGCATCCGGCGGCCCGGGAAGGGCGGCAACACCCGGAAAGGCGGGCAGCCCGCCTACCTCTGACGCCGTCGGATGCACCGGCCAGACCTCGCCCGGAAACCCGAACTTGCCAAGCTGCGCCACGACGGCCCGTCCCCAGGCGCCGCCACCGATGACCGCGACACGTTTCGGGCAGAACAGGCGGGCCAACGCGCGGCTCATTACCGGGGCCCGTCGCTTGCGGCACGCGGGGTAGCCTCCGGCGGACATATTTCTACCAAAATGAAAGCCCCTGCCCGCCGCCCCCGGCTTCTTTCGGTCTCAAATATTCCCGCCGGAGGCATCTTCTTCCTCAAGCCCCCAGCGGCCGCAACAAATCGCGGCTGATGATGTGGCGCTGGATCTCGGATGTGCCGTCCCAGATCCGCTCGACGCGCGCGTCACGCCACCAGCGTTCCAGCGGCAGGTCGTCCATCAGCCCCATGCCGCCATGCACCTGGATCGCGGCATCGGTCACCCGCGCCAGCATCTCACTGGCGTAAAGCTTGGCCGAGGCGATCTCGCGGTTGGCGGGCAGGCCCTGATCCAGCCGGTCGGCGGCGGCCAGCGTCAGCAGATCGGCGGCGTCGATTTCGGTGATCATGTCGGCCAGCTGAAAGCTCACGCCCTGGAATTTGCCGATCTTCTGGCCGAACTGCTCGCGTTCGGCGGTATAGGCAAGGGCTGCATCGAACACCCGCCGGGCCCGGCCGACGCACATCGTGGCCACCGTGATCCGCGTCGCATAAAGCCAGGTGTTCATCACCTCGAAGCCACCATCGACCTCGCCCAGCACCTGCGCGTCGGGCAGGCGGCAATCGTCGAAATCGAGGATCATGTTTTTGTAGCCGCGATGCGAGACCGACTTGTAGCCATCGCGGATCGTGAAGCCTTTCGTCCCACGATCGACCAGAAACGTGGTGATCCGCTTTTTTGGGCCCCGCTCGGTGGCATCTTCGCCTGTGGCGGCAAAGACGATCACGAAATCGGCGTGTTCCGCGCCCGAGATGAAATGCTTGGTGCCGTTCAGCACCCAGTCGCCGCCATCCCGCCGCGCCGCGCATTTCATGCTGCGGATGTCCGACCCCGCGCCCGGTTCGGTCATCGCCAGCGCGTCCATCCTTTCGCCCCGGACGGCGGGCATCAGGTAGCGCTCGCGCTGCTCGCCCTCGCAGGCCATCAGGATGTTCTGCGGTCGCCCGAAGAAATGCGTGAGCGCCATCGAGCCGCGCCCCAGCTCGCGTTCGACCAGCGCGAATTCCAAGTGCGACAGCCCCGCGCCGCCGACCTCTTCGGAAAAGTTGCAGGCGTAAAAGCCAAGCGCCAGGGTCTTATCCTTGATCCTTTGCGCAATCTCGTGAGGCACCTCGCCCGAACGCTCGACCGCGTCCTCATGCGGGTAGATCTCGTGCTCGACAAAGCTGCGCACCGTGGCCGCGATCATCTCGTGCTCGTCGGTCAGGCCATATTGCATGTCGCACCTCTTGTCCGGACGCTAGGCTGGACCAATGCGCCTTGCCTAGCCCGAATGCGACACATCAGAGCCGCTCGATGGCCAGCGCGATGCCCTGACCGCCGCCGATGCACATGGTGATCAGTGCCCGCTTGCCGCCGATCCGCTCCAACTCGTACAGCGCCTTGACCACAAGGATCGCGCCGGTCGCCCCCACCGGATGACCCAGGGCGATGGCGCCGCCATTCGGGTTCACGCGTGCCGGGTCGAGGCCGAGGCCCTTGTTCACCGCCAGCGCCTGCGCCGCAAAGGCTTCGTTTGACTCGATCACGTCGAAATCGCCAGCCTTCAGCCCGGTGCGTTGCAAAAGCGCCTCGACCGCCGGCACCGGCCCGATGCCCATCACCTCGGGGCGGACCCCGGCATAGGCATAGCCCAGAACCTTGGCGCGTGGTTTCAACCCGCCCGCCGCATCCGCCCGCGCCAGCACCAGGGCCGCCGCCCCATCGTTGATGCCCGACGCATTGCCCGCCGTCACCGTGCCGTCCTTTTGGAACACGGTGCGCAGCCCGGCCAGCGCCTCGGGTGTCGTGGCCTTGGGATGCTCATCGGTATCGAAGCGAATCGTACCCTTGCGGGTCTGAATCTCGACCGGTGCGATCTGCTCGGCAAAGCGGCCCTCGGAAATCGCCCGTGCCGCGCGTTCCTGACTTTCCAGCGCAAACGAGTCCTGCGCGGCGCGGCTGATATCATGCTCTTTCGCCACGTTTTCCGCCGTGACACCCATATGCCCGGTGCCGAACGGACAGTTCAGCGCGCCCAGCATCATGTCCTGCGCGCCCGCATCGCCCATTTTCTGGCCCCAGCGCGCGGCGGGCAGGATATAGGGCGCGCGACTCATGTTTTCCGCACCGCCTGCCAAAGCAAAATCCGCATCGCCCAGCATCAGCGCCTGCACCGCCGACACCACCGCCTGCGCGCCCGAGCCGCACAGGCGGTTGACGTTCATCGCGGGCGTGGTGTCGGGGATACCCGCCTGCATTGCGGCGACGCGGCTGAGATACATGTCGCGCGGTTCGGTGTTGATGACATGGCCGAAGACCACATGGCCGATCTGCCCGCCCTCGACACCCGCGCGTTGCAACGCGGCTTTCGCGGCGATGGCGGCAAGGTCGATCGGGGTGACACTGGCCAAAGCACCGCCAAAGGTGCCGATGGCTGTGCGGGCGCCGGACAGGATGACGATGTCGGACATGGGCGTTCTCCCTATTGAGGCTTGCGTCCAGCGTAGCGGTGCGGCCCCGGCAAAACCAGCCTCATCCGGTCTCGTCCATCAGCCGCGCGATGCCATCGCCAAAGGCCGCACCATCGCCCAGCCGCGCCATCAGCTCGTCCTGATAGCCAAGGGCTACCACGGCCAGATCGGCCATCATCGCCCGGCCACTTTCGGTCAGCGCCAACGCCACCAGCCGTCGGTCGCCTTTGTCGGTGCGCTTGGTGACGTAGCCTGCCGCCTCCAGCCGCGCTGCGGCCCGGCTGACCCTGGATTTGTCCATATCGACGCGGGCGTGAATCTCGCGCACGCTGACCGCACCCGCCTGCGCCAGATGCGCCACCACCCGCCATTCCGGAATGGTGATGCCAAACCGGTCGCGATAGCGCGCGGCAAACTCGCGGCTAAGCCGCCCGGCCAGCACATTCACCCGGTAGGGCAGGAAGCTGTCGAGGTCGAATTCGGGGGGTCTGTCGGGCAAAGGGCGCTCCGCTTCGTTGCACCTGCAACAAGCCACGGATCGTGCCCGGGATCAATTGCCGTCGGTATAAGCGTCGGTGCCATACAGCGGAATGGTCGAGATCGACATCTTCGCCGAGCCTTCGGTCAGTTCGCGGGCATGGACCAGATAGATCAGCGTCTGATGCTTTTCGTCGAAAATCCGCCGCACCCGCAGTGATTTCAGGATCAGCGAGCGGCCCTCGCGGAACACTTGCTCACCATCATCGCCAAGATCGATATCGCCGATCACGATCGGTCCGGTCTGGCGGCAGGCAATCGAGGCGTTCGAAGGGTCTTCGAACCAGTTGCCCTGGCTGAGGCGGTCGATCAGGCTGCGCTCGAAATAGCTCAGATGGCAGGTCACGCCCTGAACCTCGGGGTCTTCCAGCGCCTCTATGACGATATCGTTGCCAACCCAGTCGACGCTAACCTCGGCCACCACCTCGGCAGAGGCGGGCTGGGCAAGGGCAAACACAAGTGCGGCGACAAATCGCTTCATGGGGATGAAATGCATCTCGACCAAAGTTGGTTCCCGCATGAATTTGTCGCCAGAGCAGTTTCGCGCGGTGACCGGGCGCAGTAGAGTGATGACAAAGGGGCCCCCATGACCGCATTTCTGGACGATATCCGCGCGACGCTCGCCCAGATCGAGGCCGACGGGCTGACCAAGCGCGAACGCCTGATCACCTCGCCGCAGGGCGGCCATGTCGATATCGGCGGTCGCGAGGTGATCAACCTGTCGGCCAACAACTACCTCGGGCTGGCGAACCACCCAGCACTGCGCGACGCCGCCAAGGCGGCGATTGACGACCACGGCTACGGCATGGCCTCGGTCCGGTTCATCTGCGGCACGCAGGATCTGCACCGGGCCCTGGAAGAACGGCTGGCGACGTTCCTCGGCAAGGACGATGCAATCCTTTTCGCCGCCTGTTTCGACGCCAACGGCGGGCTGTTCGAGCCGCTTCTGGGGCCGGAAGACGCGGTGATTTCGGACGCCCTGAACCATGCCTCGATCATCGACGGCATCCGGCTTTGCAAGGCGAAACGCTATCGCTATGCCAACAGCGACATGGCCGATCTCGAGGCGCAGTTGCAGGCGGCGAATGCCGACGGCGCGCGGCATGTGATGATCGCCACCGACGGCGTGTTCTCGATGGACGGTACTCTGGCCAGGCTGGCCGATGTCACCGCGCTGGCCGAGCGCTACGGCGCCGTGGTGATGGTCGATGATTGCCACGCGACGGGGTTCATGGGGCCAGAGGGGCGCGGAACGCCACATCATGCAGGCGTGGCCGACACGGTCGATATCCTGACCGGTACGCTGGGCAAGGCGCTGGGCGGGGCGCTGGGCGGTTATATCGCCGGGCCACAGCCGGTGATCGACCTTCTGCGCCAGCGCGCCCGGCCCTACCTCTTTTCCAACGCCCTGCCGCCCGCGATCTGCGCCGCCTCGCTGGTCGCCATCGACCTGGTTGAGGCGGGCGACGATCTGCGCGAGCAGCTTTTCGGCAATGCCGCCTATTGGCGCGCCGGGCTGACCGATCTGGGCTTCACGCTTTTGCCCGGCGAGCATCCCATTGTGCCGGTGATGCTGGGCGAGGCGAAGACAGCGCAGGCCTTTTCAACGGCGCTGTTCGACAACGGAGTCTTCGCGCCGGGGTTCTTCTTTCCCGTCGTTCCCAAGGGCCAGGCCCGGATCCGCACCCAGATGAACGCGGCGCTGACGCAGGCTGATCTTGATACCGCGCTGGCCGCCTTCGAGGTGGCGGGCCACGCTACCGGAGTCCTTGCATGACCAGCGATACGCGCACAAACGAAATGAAGGTTCTCGCCAAGTCGAAACCCGAACCCGGCCTCTGGATGGAAACCCGGCCCGTGCCCGGGATCGGCCCCGACGACGTGTTGATCCGGGTCAGGAAAACCGGCATCTGCGGCACCGATGTGCATATCTGGAACTGGGACGATTGGGCGGCCAGAACCGTCCCTGTGCCACTGGTCACAGGCCATGAATTCGCGGGCGAGATTGTCGAGATCGGCAGGAATGTCGAAGGTCTGGAGATCGGCCAAAGATGCTCGGGCGAGGGCCACCTGATCGGCAAACAGTCGCGTCAGTCACGCGCCGGAAAATTCCACCTCGATCCCGCCACCCGCGGCATCGGCGTCAATGAGCCCGGCGCCTTCGCCGAATATCTGCGCCTGCCCGCCTTCAACGTGGTGCCCTTGCCCGATGAAATCGACGACGAAATCGGCGCGATCCTCGACCCCCTGGGCAATGCCGTGCACACCGCACTTTCCTTCGACCTCGTCGGCGAGGATGTGCTGATCACCGGCGCCGGGCCGATCGGCATCATGGCGGCGGCGGTGGCCCGCCATGTCGGCGCGCGGAACGTGGTGATTACCGATGTGAACCCGGACCGGCTGGCGCTGGCAGCACGGGTCGCCGATGTGGTGCCGGTCGATGTCCGCCACGAAGACCTCAAAGGCGTCATGCCGCGCCTGAAGATGACCCAGGGCTTCGATGTGGGAATGGAAATGTCGGGCAATCAGGCCGCACTCGACCAGATGGTCGAGGCGATGACCATGGGCGGGCGCATTGCCATGCTGGGTATCCCGCCGGGCAAATCCCCGGTGGACTGGTCGCGCATCGTCTTCAAGGCGATCACCATCAAGGGTGTCTATGGCCGCGAGATTTTCGAGACCTGGTACAAGATGATCGCAATGCTGCAAAACGGCCTGGATGTGCGCGGCGTCATCACCCACCGGATGAAGGTCGACGAGTTCCGGGCCGGCTTTGATGCCATGCGCGGCGGGTCGTCAGGCAAGGTCGTTCTGGACTGGAGCTGAGGGCCGCCAGGCCACGCCCTCGCGACGCCACACGTGCCTTGTGCCGATTTCGAACACCCCTTCCTCGCCCGCCGCAAAGCGTTCGATGGTCACTTCGTTGCCGTCCACGATCAAGAGGTTCAGATCGTTCTCCTCGCCCCGAACCCGGGTTGACAGCGCCGTGCCCGCCTGCACCAGAAGGGTCTCGTGGCCGCCCTCGTGGGTGGTGAAGGGGGCCGCATCCCAGCTGTGCAGATGCCCCGACAGCACGATATCGGCGCCGCAATCGGCCAAAGTGGTCAGGGCTTGGGCGGCGCCCTCGGTCGGGCGTTTCTGACTGCCGGGTTTCAGCGTCAACGGATGATGCAGCACCACGATCCGCATAGGCCGGGCGGGCGCGTTGTCGAACGCGGCACAGATCCGCGCCGAGGTATGGGCGCCGATCTTTCCCGATTGCCAGGCATAGGGATTGACCGAATTGACGCCGACGACCGAGACCTCACCATCGTGATGCTCGGGCTCGAGTTCGGTGTCGATATACTTTTTGTAGCGCGAAAACGGCGTGACAAAGCGGATGAACAGGTTCTCAAGCGGCACGTCGTGATTGCCGGGCACGGTGATATGCGGCGCGGGAAGCCGGTCGAGAAACCTGCGCGCCGCCTCGAATTGGTGATGCCGCGCGCGCTGCGTCAAATCGCCCGACACCGCCACCAGATCGGGGCGCAGCGCTGTCACATGCTCAAGCAGGATTTCGTCCAGCCCGTCGCGGACACGCCCGTAATGCAGGTCCGAGATATGCACGATGCGTTTCATGCCGCCACGCCTTCGACGGCCTCCGGCACCGGAACCAGCACCGTCAGCGTTTCGGCCAGAACGCGGAATTTCAGCGGCGGTGTCATCCGTTCCTTTTCACCGTCGCGCGCGATCAGGCGGTCCCGGTCGCGCTTGTCGGTCGGTTCGATGATCACTTCGGTGCCGTGCAACAACTCGAAATCCACGCCCCGCCGCATGCCTCGTATCGCCAGCAGGAACGCGAATTTCAACAGGCCCAGACGCCCGGTGTCGGGCGCCACGAAGACCGCGAACTTGCCCTGGCGCACTTCGTCGGCTCCCTCCAACCCGAATTCCTCAAGCTGATAAGCGCTCATCGCCACAAAGACGAGCGGTGTCTGGATCCGGCGGGTTTCGCCATCCACCGTCACCTTCAGCCGCCGCGACCGGCGAAAGCCCAGGACCGTCCGCAGCACCGACCAGTAGGCGGCCAGGCGGCTACGACCCCAGCGGCGATAGGTGTCCTCGCGTTCGCGCAGGATCTCGGGATAGACGCCAAGGCTGGCGTTGTTCAGGAACAGCGCGCCGTTCACCTCGCCGGCGGTGACCTTGCGGACCTCGCCGCCGTCCAGCACCGCCAGCGCCGCGTCAATCTCGGTCGGAATGCCCAGCGAGCGGGCGAAATAGTTGAACGTGCCCAGTGGCAGGATGCCCATCCGCCGGTCGGTGCCACTGACGCAGGCGGCAATCGCCCCGACCGTGCCGTCGCCGCCGGCGGCGATGATGGTCTGAAAGCCATCGTCCAGCGCCTGCTGGCAGAGGTCTGGCAGTTCACTGCCGTCCTCGAATTCGCGCAGGGCGATCCGGTCGCCTCTGGCCTCGACAAAGGCGCGCACCGCCGCCGCCTGGCCGTCAGCACCCTTTCGCCCGGCGCTGTCGTTCATGATGATGCAGGTCTCCGCCGGCCCGGCATGGCCTACCGGCCTGCCCTGCGATGCAGTCTCGATGATCGACATGTCTGGCACCCTGTTGGCGAACTGTTGGCGGAGGGAAATTCGTTGCGCGGTGATCCAACGCCGCTGCGGCGGCGCAGTTCCGGTGACAGGTCCGGCATTGACATCGTTGCAGATGCAACGATATTCTGTGGACAGGTTACGCCACCCCGTTCCGGAGGTTCTGATGACCACGCATGCGCTGCCCAAAGGTATGATCCGCGCGCCGTCGCAAGGCGGCCTGCACGAGGGTTACATGCCCGGTTTCGGCAATGATTTCGAGACCGAGGCGCTACCGGGCGCTTTGCCGCAGGGTCAGAATTCACCACAGAAATGCAACTATGGCCTCTACGGCGAACAGCTGTCCGGCACTGCCTTTACCGCGCCCAGCCACCAGAACGAACGGACCTGGTGCTACCGCATCCGGCCCTCGGTCAAGCATACGCATCGCTTTGAAAAGATTGATCTTCCCTATTGGAAATCGGCACCCCACATCGACCCTGACGTGACCTCGCTCGGCCAATACCGCTGGGACCCGGTGCCGCATTCCGGTGCCGATCTGACTTGGGTAACCGGTATGCGCACGATGACGACAGCGGGCGATGTGAACACTCAGGTGGGGATGGCCAGCCACATCTATCTGGTGACCCAGTCAATGCAGGATGCCTATTTCTACTCGGCCGATTCCGAACTCTTGATCGTGCCGCAGGAAGGCCGCCTAAGGTTCTGCACCGAATTGGGTGTCATCGACCTGGAACTCCAGGAAATCGCCATCATTCCCCGCGGCCTGGTCTACCGCGTCGAACTGCTTGATGGTCCCGCGCGCGGCTTTGTCTGCGAGAATTACGGCCAGAAATTCCAACTTCCTGGCAGAGGTCCGATCGGCGCCAACTGCATGGCCAACCGCCGCGATTTCAAGACGCCCGTGGCCGCCTATGAGGACCGCGAGGCAGCCTCGACCGTCACCATCAAATGGTGCGGCCAGTTCCACCAGACGAAGATTGGCCAGAGCCCGCTGGACGTCGTCGCCTGGCACGGCAACTACGCGCCACTGACATACGACCTGCGCACCTACTGCCCGGTGGGTGCGGTTCTGTTCGACCACCCCGATCCGTCGATCTTTACCGTCCTGACCGCGCCCTCGGGCGTCGAAGGCACCGCAAATATCGACTTCGTGCTGTTCCGCGATCGCTGGGGTGTGGCCGAAAACACCTTCCGCCCGCCCTGGTATCACAAGAACATCATGTCGGAACTGATGGGCAACATCCACGGCGTCTACGATGCCAAACCGAAGGGCTTCGTGCCCGGTGGCATGTCTTTGCACAACATGATGCTGCCGCACGGACCGGATCGGACCGCCTTCGAGGGCGCATCGAACGCCAACCTCGGCCCGGAAAAGCTGGAGAACACCATGTCCTTTATGTTCGAGACCCGCTTTCCCCAGCACCTGACGGGTTTCGCCGCCAACGAGGCGCCCCTGCAGGACGACTACATCGACTGCTGGGCCGATCTGGAGAAGAAGTTCGACGGCACACCGGGCAAGAAATAGCCCCGGTTCAGCCGCAGCCGATCCGGGTGATCTCGCCGGTTTCGGCAAGCCAGAAATTCAGCCGCCCGGCGTTGTATTCCTGACTGACGATGCCGGCGAAGGGCACGACGCGGTAGTCGCGGCTGATGAACAGCGTGCTGACGACGGTGCCCGGCTGGCCGAGATACTGCTGATAATCGGCGGCTTTGCAGAGATCAGGCTCGCGCTCGATCAAACTGCCGTTGGTCGGCCCGGCGATCAGATCGCCCGGCTGCGGCGCGTTCGGCGGCGGGCCTTCCTCGGGCAGCGGCACACAGCCCGCCAGCAGCAGTGCTGTGGCACATATCATCGTTGCAAGTTTCCCGGTCGTCATCATCGCACACCTGTTGTCGTCCTGCGCCGCCATACGCGGCCCGCCCTTCGGGTTCAAGGGCAACGGGCCCCTAGCCGCAATAGACGCGGGTGATCCGCCCCTTGGCGTCAAGCGTCAGGTTCAGCCGCGTCGGGCGGTAATCCTGCGTCACCGCCATCCCGGGCCGGATCACCCGGATATTGCCCGCCTCGAAGGTCATTGCCGCCAGCACGCTTTCGTTCTGTCCGACTAGATACTGCATTCCCGGCGCGCCGCAGCTATCGGGGCCGGACAATTTCGGCGGCACCTCGGCGCAGGCCGCACCTGTCAAAAGGACGCCAATCAGGGCTAGTCGCATTTTCAAACTCCCAAAGGTCAGATCGCTTGCCTTGTCCCCCAGATTGAGGAAGGTTTGCGATGACATTCAATATCAAGAGGTCAGTTCACATGAAAACCCGCGCCGCAGTCGCCCTGCAAGCCGGCAAGCCGCTGGAGATCATGGAGGTCAATCTTGACGGCCCGAGGCAGGGCGAGGTCCTGGTCGAGATCAAGGCGACCGGCATCTGCCATACCGATGAGTTCACCCTGTCGGGCGCCGATCCCGAGGGAATGTTCCCCGCGATCCTGGGGCACGAGGGCGCGGGCGTGGTGATCGAGGTCGGACCGGGTGTGACCAGTCTGGAGGTCGGCGATCATGTGATCCCGCTCTACACGCCGGAATGCCGGGAATGCGAATATTGCCTGAACCCGAAAACCAACCTCTGCCAGAAGATCCGCACCACTCAGGGCAAGGGCATGATGCCCGACGGCACCTCGCGGTTCTCGATGAAAGATGGCACGCCGATCCTGCATTACATGGGCTGCTCGACGTTTTCGAACCATACCGTGCTGCCCGAGATCGCCCTGGCCAAGGTGCGCCGCGACGCGCCGTTCGACAAGATCTGCTACATCGGCTGTGGTGTCACCACCGGCATCGGCGCGGTGATCAATACCGCCAAGGCCGAGATCGGCAGCCGCGCCATCGTCTTCGGCCTGGGCGGCATCGGCCTGAACGTGATCCAGGGGCTGCGGCTGGCGGGGGCGGATCAGATCGTCGGTGTCGACATCAATCCCGGCAAGGTCGAGATGGCGAAACGGTTCGGAATGACCGACTTCGTGAACCCCAAAGAGGTGAAGGGCGATCTGGTCGGGCATCTGGTTGAGTTGACCCACGGCGGCGCCGATTACACCTTTGACGCCACCGGCAATGTCGGTGTGATGCGCACAGCACTCGAGTCTGCGCACAAGGGCTGGGGCGAAAGCATCATCATCGGCGTGGCGTCGGCGGGGGCCGAGATTTCCACCCGGCCGTTCCAGCTGGTCACCGGCCGCTCATGGCGCGGCACCGCCTTTGGTGGCGCGCGGGGCCGGACCGACGTGCCGAAGATCGTCGACTGGTATATGGATGGCAAGATCGAGATCGACCCGATGATCACCCATACGCTTAGCCTCGACGACATCAACAAAGGGTTCGACCTGATGCATGCGGGCACCTCGATCCGCAGTGTTGTGATCTATTGATCTTCCTTTTGTCCGAAATACCGCGCGGGGGTCCGGGGGCGCGAAGCCCCCGGCGCCTGCCCCAAGCCAAGGCTCAAAAGACATGCCCACACGTGACCGCCCGCTCTACGCCGTCCTGATCGACGCCGACAATATTCCGGCGAAATTCGCGGGCGCGATCCTCAAGGAAATCGCCACGCTGGGCGAACCGGCGCTGCGCCGGGTCTATGGCGACTGGTCTTCGGGGCGGCTGGATCGCTGGTCGAAAGAGGTCCGCGCGCTCGGCCTTGTGGCGCATCAGGAGACGGCCAATACCGTCGGCAAGAACGCCTCGGATATCGGGCTGGTGATCGACGCGATGGATATCCTGCACACCGGTCGGTTTGACGGGTTTGTACTGGTGTCATCGGACAGCGATTTCACCGCCCTTGCCAACCGTATCCGCGAACAGGGGCTGGATGTGATCGGCATCGGCGAGGCGAAGGCGCCGGAAAGCCTGCGCAACGTCTGCAACCGCTTCATCCTGATCGAGAATATCGTCGACGAACCCGCACCTGCGGAACGCGGCGCTCCGGCTGCCTCAACGTCAAAACAGGCGCCAACCGAGGCGATCCCGCTAATCCTGAAGGCGATGGACAAGATCGCGCAGGATGACGAATGGCACGAACTTGGTCAGTTGGGCCAGACGATCACCGCCGCCAACCCCGATTTCGACACCCGCACCTACGGCAAGCGCAAGCTGTCGGACCTGCTGATCGATCTCAAGCGCTTCGAGACCAAGCGCGAGGGGCATCATCTGTACGTGCGGCGGGTGGATTAGGCGGGCACTCCATACCGCGCCATGAAGGTCGCGACAGCGCCTTCGATCACGCGGCTGCGGTCGGCTGCGGTGAAGACCGAGCCGACCCCGAAGACCACACGCGGGAACAGGTCGGCCTTGCACAACTCGGCGAATTGATCGGCGGCCAGCTGCAGATCGTCGATTTTCAGAACACCGCGCGCCACGGCGTCGCGCAGATAGGCGACGATGCGCTCGCGGACCAGCGCCGGGCCGCTTTCGTAGAACTCCTGGCCCAGTTCAGGGAAGCGGTCGCTTTCGGCGACGCAGATGCGAAACACGCGCATCCCGAAATCGGACAGGAAGAAGTTCACCATGCGGGTAGCGGCGGCGGTCAGGACCTGTTCGGGGGGGGCAGTCATGTCGATCAGCTCGATCGCCTCGTCGGCCTGACGGCAGCATTCGCATTTCGCGACTTCCATGAACAACAGGCGCTTGTCGGCGAAATAGCTGTAAAGCGTGGCTTTCGAGACACCCGCGACCCGCGCAATGGTGTCGACGCTGGCGCCTTCAAAGCCGTCGGCCATGAAGACCTGGCGCGCGCCCTCGAGGACCTGTTCGAACTTGCGGCCCTTTTTCACCCGCTCGGTGACTGCATTCATGGCGTGCTCCCTCCTGACATCTTAAACCGTTCCGTTCAGTTGCGGCAAGAAATGAAACAGGGCGGGAAGGCCCGCCCGGTCTCGCTTTCGATGGTCTGCGATTGCGTCAGTCGTCGGCGTTGTCGCAGCGACTGTCTGACAGGGTGGCGGGCGAGGCGCAGCCTTGTTCGGGTGCGGGTGGTGCTGGGTCGGGGAAGGTCAGGCGCGGCAGATCGGCGCCAGCCGTGCCCGCGAACGTGGGGGCGGCGATGGCGATCAGGGCGGCGA
>JBBKVJ010000003.1:0-4434 GCA_037968375.1 Paracoccaceae bacterium
CGCGCCCGGCGACCAGCGGCCAGTCTGCAACCAGTGGCAACTCGGGTCGCCCGCAGGGCGGCACCGGCGCACCATCAAGAAGCCAGCCCGGTTCCACGTCGAACCAGTCGGGCAATGCGACTGCAAAATCGACCGCCAGCGCCAGCAACGCCGGTAACAACAACGCGGGCAGCACTGGCGGAAACTCTGCCGGCAACACCCCGAAACCGGCGACGAAATCCACCACGTCGTCGTCAAGCTGATGAACATGGACCCGCAACTGAAACCGACGGGCTCGCTGATAACAGATGCCCTGCAGCACCTGTCGCGGTTGATCCGCGGCGAGGTCGAGCTGGCCAAGTCCGAAGTTAGTGAGAACATTCGCCGTGCGGTCCGGGGTATCGCGATGCTTGTCGTCGCCGTGATTGTGGCCCTGGTCGCGCTGAACGTTCTGGCCGGGGCTCTGGTCGGATGGCTGGTCAGTTCCGGGATGGCCCCGGGATGGGCTGCGCTGATCGTCGGTGGCGGCGCCCTTGTCGTAGCGATTGTTCTTGTTCTGATCGGCACCAGTGCCCTCAAAGCCACCAGCCTTGCCCCGACGCGCGCCACGACGAACGTGCGCCGCGACATCGAAACCCTCAAAGGGAGTATTCAAAATGACACAGCATCGTAATCCACGCGACATCGAAGCCGGGATCGAACGCGATCGGGCCTCGCTGGCCTCGACCATGGACGCCCTGCAGGACCGGGTTTCCGTCGATAATCTCGCCCGCGAGGCGCTTGGCACGCTGCGCACCAATGCCGCCGCCTACACCAAGTCGGTCGATCAGGCCGTGCGCTCGAACCCCGTTGCCATCGGCCTTGTCGGCGTCGGTCTGGCCTGGCTGATCTTCGGCGGCAAGAAGTCCGGCGCCGACAGCGACAGCGATCCCTTCAACACGTCGCGCCATCTGTCCGACGATCCGTTCGAGACCGATGACAACTGGTCGCGCGAGGCTGACAGCCTGCGCCAGCGCGCCTCGGGGTCGCTCAAGCGGATCGAGGATGATGCGCAGTCCTACTATGCCGACCTGCGCGACGGTCTGGCCGACCGCTATGCCGATGCGCGCGACTATGCCTCGGAAAAGGCCGCCGTTCTGGCCGAATTCGCGGACGGTCTTCGGCAAAGCTTCTCGGGCGGGCTGGAGCGTGTGTCCGAGGATGCACGCGAGCGTATCGTGGCGGCGCGCGAACGGGCCTATGCGGCGCGGCTGCGGGCCGAACGTTTGGCAAAGAAAAGCTCGCATGAAATTGTCCGTGCGGTCGAGGACCATCCGTTGGTGGCAGGCGCTGTGGCGCTGGCACTCGGGGCTGCGCTGGCCGGTGCATTGCCGCGCACCCGGACCGAGGATGATGCCTTTGGCAAGCAGTCCGACCGTCTGATGAAGGACGCAAAACGCCTTCTCGAAAGCGAGAAAGAGCGCGCGATGCGCGTCGCCGAAGGTGTGGGCGAAGAGCTGGTCGACGGCATGAAGGAAACCGTCGATGCGGCCAGCGAACGGGCCTCCGAGATCGGTGAGCGCGCGAAAGAGCGGGCGATTGCCGAGGCGAAGGACACGCCCCGGTCAACCGCGCAAGTCGCGGGCAAGTCGAACGGCTGAACCGTCGATTGGGGTCGGAGATAGGCAAGGGCGGCCCGGCTTGGGGTCGCCCTTTGCACATCGCCTATCGCCGGTATCAAGATGCCGTTAGCTGGAATCGCAGCACCCGGCACGCGAATCACAGGGCAGCGGTTGACCGCCGGCTGCCGCTTGCGACGCCGACGGTCTGCGCTTTATGGCCGAACATCTCCTGACATCATTTGTGGCACCAACATCACCATAGCGGCTGCCCGTCGGTGCGGTCAGCCGCTGCCCGGCGGCGCATATGCGGCTTGATTCCGGGCGGGGTCTTCGCGCGGACCCCAAGACTATTTCACCCTGATGTCATCCCACGCTATCGCGCGGTCTGCGCATCCCGGACAAGGGCCGCCAACCGGTAGAACCCGTGCACCATCTTCGAATAGGGGCTGGTCACGAAGAACGCCAACACCGCGCCAAGGTGGATTGCCAGAAGGCTCGGCACCAGAGCCGTACCGCTCGCCGCATACAGCATCAGGCCGGTCACGCCGGTCAGCCCCAGAAGCGCCACGAACGCCATCTCGCCGCCCCAGGCAGCGGTGGCGCCAAGTGCGGGATCGGCGCGCAGCTTCAACTGCGCCAGCCGCGCTGCCCCGAAGGTCAGCAGCAGGCCGCCGGTGACGCCGAACAGCTTTGGCAGCGAGATCAGATCGTAGGGTGCCTCGATCCCGAATCCGTAGTGCAGGATCGTGCCCGTGGTGGTCGAGGCGAAGCATAAGAGAAAGCCATACATCACCGCCTGATGCGCGGTCCGGCGGGCGTTGGAATATCGATCCTCGATCTCGAAATTGCAGCCCTGCCCCTGCCCGCCGTCCAGATTGCGCATGTCGGCGGCACTTCTAAGCGCCTGCCAGAGATGCGCGCGGGTCACCCGTGCGCCGCCGACTTCGCGCCAGTAGCGTCGAAGGCCGATCGCCAACACGGCCAGCGGTATGAGAAACGCGGGCAGGAACACCGCCACCATCACCCCGTGCGACAGATAGGCGTAAAAGCCCGCGCCAAAGCTCGGCTGCAAGGCTGACATCAGTGCAAAGATCGCGGCAAATCCCGCGACCAGGGCCAGCGCCAATGCCACCCCGCGCCGCTGGAACGCGCCCGCAAAGGCTTGCGGCCAGGCGTAGCGATCCCAGCTGTCCTGCCGCACATCGGCCAGGATCGCGGGCAGGTTCAGATCGAACTCGTGCGGTGCGGTATACTGGCAGGCGTAATAGCAGCCCCGGCAGTTGTGGCAGAGGTTCGCCAGTTGCGTGATATCGCCATCGGCAAAGATCCGGTTCCGGGTGATCGCGGGAAAGACCGCGCAATACCCCTCGCAATAGCGGCAGGCATTGCAGATCTCGACCTGCCGCCGCGCTTCGCCGATCACGTCATCCATACGGGTCAGGTCAAGCGACATGGGCGGCGGCCTCCTGTCCCGCGATACGTCCAAAAACGGTGCCGATGGTCATTCCGAACCCGGCCAGATAGCCCTGCCCCAGGATCGACCCGGCCATGATCTCACCCGCCGCCCAGACGTTGTCCATCCGCCCAGCCGGCCCGGTGACGCGACCCGTCTGATCGACCTTGAGGCCAAGGTAGGTGAAGGTCACCCCGGGGCGCAGTTCGTAGCCGTAAAAGGGCGGGTCGGTGATCGGCCGCGCCCAGTTGGTTTTCGGCTGCTGCAGCGCCTCGGTCGCAAGCCCGTCCAGCGCGCCGCCCTGAAACTGGCCGGGACGGCAGGCGGCATTGAAGCCATCAACCGTGGCACGCAGCTTGGCGCCGGAAAGCCCCAGCTTGTCCGCCAACCCTTCCAGCGTGTTGGCCTCAACCGGGGGAAACACTGAGGGCATGAAATCGTCGATGCTTTTGGCGTCGATGATCGCATAGCCGACCTGACCGGGCTGCGCCGCCACCAGCCGCCCCCAGATCGCATAGCGCTTGGGCCAGACATCCTGCCCCTCGTCATAGAACCTGTCGCCGTCGCGGTTCACCACGATCGAGAACGGCACGCAATCCAGCCGCGTCACGATACCGCCGTCATATTTCGGCGCGCGCCCGTCGATGGCCACCGCATGGCATTGCGTCGGATCGCCGACACTTTCGGCGCCCTGGTCCAGCATGTCCTTCAGCACCACGCCGCGATTGTAGGGCGTGCCGCGGATCAGGAAATTCCGCGCCGCCGGACCCCAGGTCCGCGCCAGCCAGTCGATATCCGCCTGGAACCCGCCCGAGGCCAGCACCACCGCGCGGCCCGCAATGGTAAGGGCTTCACCACCGATCTCGACCTCGACCGCCTCAAACCGGCCATTTGCCAGCGCGATATGTGTGACCTGCGCCTCGTAGACCACCGTGACGCCCAGATCGCTGGCGCAGTTGTAATAAGCGTTGACCAACGCCTTGCCGCCGCCCAGGAAAAACGCGTTGGTCCGGCCCAGCGACAGGGTGCCCGACAGGGCGTCTTGAAACCGCACACCGTGGCGTTCCATCCACGGCAGACAGGCCTCGGACTGCCGGATCGCCAGACGTGCCAGCGCCTCGTCGGTCTTGCCCTGGGTGACGCCGATCAGGTCGTCGAAATACTCGTCCTCGCCATAGCTGTCGATCAGCACCGACAACGGCCCGCGATGCATGCAGCGAAAGTTGCGGGTGTGGCGCGAGTTGCCGCCGCGATAGAATTTCGGCGCGCCCTCCAGCACCAGCACACGCGCGCCCGCCTCGGCGGCCTCGATGGCGGCACAGAGTGCCGCGTTGCCGCCGCCGACGACGATCAGATCCCAGATTTCGGCAGCAATTGCATTGGTGTCGCTCACAGCAGATC
>JBBKVJ010000004.1:0-5396 GCA_037968375.1 Paracoccaceae bacterium
ACGACCAGCACGGTGCCACCCCCGGCCGCGGCGCCGCGGCCCGCGGTCTCGGCCGAACGCACTTCGAAACCACCCAGGCTCATCGGCGCCAGCACCGCCACCGCCACAATCCAGACGAACAGCCCACCAATCCACCCCACCAGCCCGCGCCAGAGATGCAGCGACGGGGCCAGACGCCCGAAATCCTCGTAGACCGTGGCGCCGGTCGTGGTGAAGCACGAGACCATCTCGAACCAGACATTCAGAAACGACGTGCCGCTGAGCGCCACGAAGAGCGGGTAGGCCAGCAGCGGCGGCAGGATCAGATAGGCGCCAATCAGCGAAATCAGCTGGCTGCGGGCGATCCGGCGCGGACGCATGGTGCGCGTGGCCAGACCCAGAACCACAGCCAGAACCGTGACCAGGCAGGCCGAATAGAAGAACACCTGCGCCACCCGCCAGTCGCCCAAGGCCGCCGCATGGCTTGCCGGCACCAGCATCGCCAGTGCGGCGATCCCGATCAGGATCACCAGAAACGGCACATGACGCAGCCCGCGCATCGGCTAGAAAAAGTCGATCGAGACCTGCAGCAGACGCTCGACCTCCTGCACATCCGCCGCCATCGCGAACAGCGCAATCACATCGCCCTCGTCGATCCGCGTCTCGCTGACCGGCTTGATCACCTTGCCGCCCTTCAGCACCGCGCCGACCAGCACACCTTCGGGGAACTCGATCTCCTTGATCGTGCGGCCGGCCAGGGGCGAGGTCGACAGCACCTGCGCCTCGATCACCTCGGCCTCGGCATCGCCGATCGAATAGACGGTGCGGACCCGGCCATGCCGGATATGGCGCAGGATCGAACTGACGGTGGTGGCGCGCGGATTGATATAGGCGTCGATGCCCAAAGGCGCCATCAGCGGCAGCAGGGTCGGATCGTTGACCAGCACGATGGCCATCGGACAGCCTTCGGATTTCGCCCGCACGGCGGCCAGGAGATTGACCTTGTCGTCGTCGGTGACGCACAGAACCGCGTCGGCCTTGGAAATATTCGCCTCGGCCAACAGGTTCACGTCCAGCCCGTCGCCGTTCAACACGATGGTCCGCTCCAGCGCATCGGCGGCACGTTCGGCCTGTTCGCGGTTGCGCTCGATCAGCTTGGCGCGCACCCGGTCGACCCGCGCCTCCAGCGTGCGGGCCACCATCAGGCCGACGTTGCCGCCGCCGATAATCACGACGCGTTCTTGCTTTTTCGTTGTCTTGCCAAATATTTCCAGCGTTCTGTTCACGTCCTCGACATGGCTCATGACATAGATCTGATCGTCGGCGAACAGCTGATCGTCCGAGTCCGGCGCGAACAGGCGTTCCTCGCGCCGCACCCCCACCACAATGGCCCGCAGCGTCGAGAAAAGGTCGGTCAGCTGCCGCAGGGGCGTGTTCAGGACCGGACAGTCTTGGTCGAGTGCTATCCCCAAAAGCTGCGCCTTGCCGCCCATGAAGCTTTCGGTGTCAAACGCCGCAGGTGCGGCCAGCCGTTGCAACGCCGCCTCGGCAACCTCGCGTTCGGGGCTGATCACCACGTCGATCGGCATGTGCTCGCGCCGGTAGAGGTCGGAATAGATCGCGTTCTGGTAGGACGGTGCCCGCAGCCGGGCGATCTTGCGCGGCACCCCGAAGATCGAATGGGCGACCTGACAGATCACCATGTTCACTTCGTCGGAATGCGTCGCGGCGATGATCATGTCGGCATCGCGGGCCCCTGCCCGTTCCAAAATATCGGGATACGAGGCAAAGCCGGTAATACCTTGAACATCAAGGACTTCGGTCGCGCGACGCACCAGATCGGGGTTGTTGTCGATCACCGTCACGTCGTTCTTTTCGCCCGCCAGATGCCGGGCGATCTGCCAGCCGACCTGACCGGCGCCGCAGATAATGACTTTCACGACCCGAACCCTCCGAAATCGCAGGTCACTATGGCCCCGGCCCCGGCCTTGTCAACGCGCGGCACGCGGGCCTGTGTCACTCGGCCGCGTCCACGGTTTCCTCGCCCTCGACATAGGCGACCCGCGCGCCGCCCTTCGTCGTTGTCCCCACGCCCAAAGATTTGAGCTTGCGATGCAGGGCCGAGCGTTCCATGCCCACAAAATTCGCGGTGCGACTGATGTTGCCGCCGAACCGGTTGATCTGGGTCAAGAGGTATTCCCGCTCGAACAGTTCGCGTGCGTCGCGCAGCGGCAACGTCGCCAGCGCGCCGGTCAGCACCACTTTGCCCTGAGCCTCTGGCTCAGGGCCCATCGAGGGTAACTCGCGCGCCTTGATCGGGCCGCTGCCATCGCCCAGGATCAGCACCCGCTCGATCACGTTGCGCAACTGCCGCACGTTGCCCGGCCATTGCATCGTTTGCAGCATCGCGCCCGCCTCGTCGCTCAACTCGCGCAGGGGCAGGCCCTGGCTCTTGTGGAACTCGTCGATGAAATGTCGCGCCAGTTCGGGAATATCCTCGCGCCGGTCCTCCAGCGACGGCACCGCGATCGGCACCACGTTCAGCCGGTGATACAGCTCCTGCCGGAACCGGCCAGCATCGATCTCGGCCTCCAGATCGCGGGTCGTGGATGAGATCACGCGCAGATCGACGCGCACCTTGTCAGCGCCACCGGCGCGCTGGAACTGCTGTTCCACAAGCACGCGGAGGATTTTTGATTGCGTGCCGGGCGGCATGTCGGCGATCTCGTCGAAATAGATCACCCCGTCATGCGCCTGCTCCAGCAGGCCGGGCTCGACCCCCCGGCCAACACTTTCGCGGCCGAACAGCACCTCTTCCATCCGGTCGGGTTCCACGGCGGCACAATTCACCGTCACGAAACGCCCGCCCGCGCGGTTCGATTGCGCGTGGATATAGCGGGCGGCGACTTCCTTGCCGGTGCCACCACCGCCCCGCAACATCACCCGGCCATTCGATTTCGTCACCTTGTCGAGTTGCAATTTCAACCCCTTGAAGGCCGCCGAACTGCCGATCATCGCACCCGGCACCACATCCTTGCGCCGCAGGTCGGTATTCTCACGACGTAGCCGCGAGGTTTCCATCGCGCGGCTGATCACCACCAGCAACTGGTCGATATTGAACGGCTTTTCGATGAAATCGTAGGCGCCCTGCTTGATCGCCGCGACCGCGATCTCGATATTGCCGTGGCCCGAGATGATGACGACCGGAATATCGGGGTTTTCGCGCTTGACCGTCTTGAGGATGTCGATGCCGTCCATCTGGCTGTCCTTCAGCCAGATATCGAGGACCATCAACGCCGGAGGCTCGGCGTTGATCGCGGCCATGCATTCCTCGGAATTCGCGGCCAGCCGCGTGGCGTAACCCTCGTCCTTCAGGATGTCCGAAATCAGCTCGCGTATGTCACGCTCGTCGTCGGTGATCAGAATATCCGCCATCACATTCTCCCTCTCAGCCCGTGGTTCCGGTGGCTGCGTCGGCTTGCAGACGCAGCCCCAGCCTGATTTCCGCCATCGCACCGCGATGGCTGTCGTGCCCGAACGGCAACGCATCGGTCAAAAGCAGCGTGCCGCCGTGTTCTTCGATGATTTTCTTGACGATCGACAGGCCCAGGCCGGTGCCCTTTTCGCGCGTCGTCACATAGGGTTCGAACAGCCGTGCGCGGTCTTCCGGCAGGCCGATGCCGTTGTCGGCAATGCCGATC
The DNA here is from genome assembly GCA_037968375.1 of Paracoccaceae bacterium. GTDB lineage: Bacteria > Pseudomonadota > Alphaproteobacteria > Rhodobacterales > Rhodobacteraceae > CANNFR01. The sequence goes on from JBBKVJ010000004.1 coordinate 3,681, forward strand.
ACCGCCTGGCCGTTTTCGACCGCCAGACTGACGCGCACTTCCGGGGCGTGGCCATCCGGCGCGCCTTTTTCCTGCAGCGTTTCAATAGCTTCGCCTGCGTTCTTGATAAGGTTTGTCAACGCCTGCGAGATCATCGCGCGGTCCACTTCGGCCAATATCACCTGATCCGGGATGTCGGACACCAGCCGCGCATCGCCCATCGCACCGTCCTGCAGCAGCACCGCATCGCGGACCAGTTGGCCGATATCCTCGTCCTTGCGTTCGGGCTCGGGCATCCGCGCGAAACGGGAAAACTCATCAACGATCCGGCGCAGGTCGCCGGTCTGGCGCACGATCACCTCGGTCATCGCCTCAAGGCTTTCGCGCTCGTCGCCAACCAGCGTCCGGAACTTGCGCCGAATCCGCTCCGCCGACAGCTGGATCGGGGTCAGGGGGTTCTTGATCTCATGCGCGATCCGCCGCGCCACATCGCCCCAGGCCGCCATACGTTGCGCGCTGACCAGATCGGTTACATCGTCGAACGTCACCACATATCCCTCAAGCCGCCCCTCGGCATTGCGCCGCAAGGCCATCCGCACCAAAAGGCTTTCCAGCTTGCCGCTGCGTGAAATCCGCACTTCTTCTTGCTGGGTTTCGCCCGGTCCTTCGCGCAGCCGCTGGAACAAGCCGTCGAACTCGGGCACCGCCGTCGCCAGCTGCTTATCCTGCACCGCGGCCTCGTCCAGCGACAACAGCCGCCCCGCCGAGCGGTTCATGAAATCGACGCGGCCCTCGGCATCAAGACCCATCACCCCGGCCGTCACCGACGACAGCACCGAATCGAACTGCCGCCTGCGCGTCTCGGTTTCCCGGTGGCCCTCGATCAGCGCGTCGCGCTGGCCTTTCAACTGCCGGGTCATCTGGTTGAAGACCCGGCCCAGCATGGCGATCTCGTCCTCGCCGTCCTCTTCGGGCACCCGCACCTCCAGATCGCCGCCGCCGACCTGCTGTGCGGCGCCCGCCAGCCGCCCCACCGGACGCGACAGCCGTTCGGCGAACCACAGGCCCAGCCAGACCGCCGCCAGGATCAGGATCAGCGCGAAACCGAGGTAAAGCAGGCCGAATTCGAACAGCAGCCGCCCCCGTTCGCTTTCCAGTTGCTGATACAACTCGACCGTTTCTTGCGTTTCATCCAGCAGCGACAGGATCTGACCGTCGACCTCGCGGCTGACATACAAGAACCGTTCGACATACCCGCCCAACGCCACCAGGGCGCGGAACTCGTTGATGTCCCAATCCTCGATGATGACCATCTCGCCGGTCGCGGCGCGGGCCAGTTCGGCGTCGCTGGGGCGTTCGTAGTCGAACAGGTACGACCGCTCGCCGCGGGCCCGGATCTCGCCCGAGCCATCGATGACATAGGCCTCTTTCAGGCCGCGCTGGATCTGCACCTGGCCCTGCGTCAAAAGCTGCCGCAACTCGCCCTCGCCCAGAAATGGCGTCGCCCGGCGCGCTGCCACCAAGAACCCCGCCAGCGCCTCGGCATCGGTCGACAGATCGCGGACATGTTCCTCTTCATAGGCCTGCGCTGCGGCCAGCGAATTGCCGACCACGGCGCGGACCCGGTCGGAAAACCAGCCCTCAAGGCCGAAATTCACGGTGATCACAGCAAAGACCGCCACCAGGATCGTCGGCCCGAGGGCGACGATCCTGGTGGCGGTCTTTGCTGTGATCACC
>JBBKVJ010000005.1:0-9216 GCA_037968375.1 Paracoccaceae bacterium
GTGGTGTTCATGGTGCTGAGCTACGGATGGTTCGGCGTGATGGCCAATATCGCGCTGACCATCAACGTCTTGCTGATCTTCGGCACGCTGTCGGCCATCGGCGCGACACTGACCCTGCCTGGTATCGCCGGGATCGTGCTGACCATTGGTATGGCGGTCGATGCCAACGTGCTGGTGTTCGAGCGGATCCGCGAAGAGTTGAAGACCGCCAAGGGCCCGGCGCGCGCCATTGAGCTGGGCTACGAGAAGGCGCTGTCGGCGATCATCGACGCCAATATCACGACTTTCATCACCGCGACGATCCTCTACATGGTCGGTTCCGGTCCGGTGCGCGGCTTTGCGATCACGCTGGGCATCGGCATCATGACCTCGGTGTTCACGGCATTCTTCGTCACACGGCTGATCGTCATCACCTGGTATGAGCGCAAGCGCCCGCGCACCATCACGGTCTGAGGGGACAAGCGACATGCGGCTGAAACTGGTTCCCGACAACACCGCGTTCAATTTCTTCAAACATGCGCGGATCACCTTCGGCGCCTCGGTGGTGGCGGTGGTTCTGTCGCTACTGGCCTGGGCGGTTCTGGGGCTGAACTTCGGCATCGATTTTCAGGGCGGCACCTCGATCCGCACGCAATCGGTGCAGTCGGTGGATGTCGGTACCTATCGTGCCGCTTTGGCGCCGCTGGGCCTTGGCGATGTGTCGATCACCGAGGTGTTCGATCCGACCTTTGGCGCCGATCAAAACGTCGCACAGGTCCGCATTCAGGCACAGGACGGCGACGAGGCGGTGACGCCCGATACGATCCGGGCGGTGCAGGCGGCGTTGCAGGGCGTCGACCCGGGCCTGACCTTCGAGGCGGTCGAATCGGTCGGCCCCAAGGTCTCGGGCGAGCTGATCACCTCGGCGATCCTCGCGGTTCTGGGTGCTGCGCTGGGCATCATGATCTACATCTGGCTGCGCTTTGAATGGCAGTTCGCGGTCGGTGCGGTGACAGCACTTGTGCATGACGTGCTGGTGACGATCGGGATTTTCGCGGTGTTCCAGATCAAGTTCGATCTGGCGGTGGTGGCAGCCCTGCTGACCATCCTGGGCTATTCGATCAACGACACCGTGGTGGTGTTCGACAGGCTGCGCGAGAACCTGATCAAGTACAAAAAGCTTGATCTGCGCGAGGTGATGAACCTCAGCGTGAACGAGACCCTCAGCCGCACAGTGAGGACTTCGGGCCCCACGCTGATCGCGCTGATCGCCCTTCTGGTGTTGGGCGGCGACGTGATACGCGGTTTCGTCTTTGCGATCACCTGGGGCGTCATCATCGGCACCTATTCCTCGGTCTATGTGGCCAAGAACGTGGTCCTGTTCCTCGGCATCGACCGCAATCCGCCCAAGGACCCGGCGGCGGGCACGCAATTTGCCGATGTCGAAAGCTAGCGTCGTCCGCGTTGCTGCGCCGGGCATGGCAGGCTAGATTGACCGCATGCGGCTGACCGAGATCACCTATACCGACGCGCTGCCGATTGACGGCTATGGCCCCGGTTTTTTCCGCATCGGTGGCAAGGTCTTTCACGGTGCTGTCATGGCGATGCCGTCGGGCCCGGCACCCTGGGGCGGTTATGACGACAGCGCCACGCTGATCGCGGCGGCGGATCAGATCGACGTCCTCTTCGTCGGCACCGGGGCCGAGATCGCCGCCCTGCCTGCCGGGCTGCGCAGCGAGCTGGAAAATTCCGGCATCGGGGTTGAGATCATGGCCTCACCGACGGCGGCACGCAGCTACAACGTGCTCTTGTCCGAAGGTCGCCGGGTCGCTGCGGCGCTGCTGCCGGTCTGATCTTCCGGCTTCTTTCGGTCTTAAATATTCCCGCCGGAGGCAAGAGTCTCTGCCGTCCCGCCCCCTTGCTCAGCGATGCCATTTCGCGGCAAGTGGGATCTCAGGCCGAGGGAAGGGCGCTGGTGCAGCTTCACGTCGACAATCTGGCCGTGGCGCGGGGCGGGGTTCCGGTTCTGCAGGGCGTGAGTTTCCGCGTCCCGGCGGGTGCGGCGCTGATCCTGCGCGGGCCGAACGGGGTCGGCAAGACGACGCTTCTGCGCACGCTGGCAGGGCTGCAGCCCGCACTTGCGGGCCGGATCACGCCCGGGCCCGAGGCTGTCGCCTATGCTGGCCATGCCGACGGGCTGAAGGCCACTTTGACGGTCACCGAGACGCTGACGTTCTGGGCGCGCGTTTTCGGCGCCGCCGGAAACGCGCCCGCCGCAGCGATCCGCGCTTTCGATCTGGGCGCACTGACAGACCGCCCGACGCAAAACCTGTCCGCCGGGCAAAAACGCCGCCTCGGCCTTGCGCGGCTGTTGGTCACTGGCCGCCCGATCTGGGTCTTGGACGAGCCGACGGTGTCGCTCGACGCGGCCTCGACCGGGCTGTTCACCCAAGCCTTGCGGGGCCATTGCGCGGGCGGTGGCTCGGCCATCATCGCCACCCATATCGACCTCGGGCTTGCGGCCGAAGTCCTGGACCTGACGCAGTTTCGCGCGGTCAGATCGCGTACCGACGATGCCTTTCTGGCCGAGGCCGGGCTGTGACGGCGCTGCTATTACGTGACCTCCGGCTGGCGTTCCGGGCCGGTGGCGGTTTTGGCCTGGCGCTGGCGTTCTTCTTGATCGTGGTCACGCTGGTGCCGTTCGGTGTCGGTGCTGACACTGCCGTTCTGGGTCGGATTGCGGCGGGGGTGCTTTGGGTCGCTGCACTGCTGGCGTGCCTCTTGACGCTCGACCGCCTGTTTCAGACCGATTACGAGGATGGCTCGCTTGACCTTCTGGCGACTGCGCCGATGCCGCTGGAGGGCGTTGTGGCGATCAAGGCGCTGGCGCATTGGCTGACCACAGGCCTGCCGCTGACGCTGGCTGCACCGATGCTGGGGGTGTTGTTGAACCTGCCCGGGCCGGCCTATGGCTGGCTGGCGCTGTCGCTGGCGCTGGGCACACCAGCGCTGTCGGTGATCGGGGCTTTTGGTGCGGCCCTGACCGTGGGGGTCAGACGTGGCGGATTGCTATTGTCGCTGCTGGTTTTGCCGCTTTACGTGCCGGTGCTGATCTTCGGTGCCGAGGCGGTCCGGCGTGGTGCCGAGGCCCTCGACCCGACGACGCCGATCCTGCTGCTGGCCGGGATCACGCTGGCCAGTGCCGCGCTGTTGCCCTTTGCGTCGGCTGCGGCAATCCGCGTCAACCTTCGGTGAGCGACCCATGCTAGGGATTGCCCCCGAAACAGACGGAGCCTAGATCACCCCCATGTCGCTTTGGGAATACGCAAATCCGCGCAAGTTCATGCAGACCTCGGCGGGGCTGTTGCCCTGGGTCACCGGGATCGCCGCGATTGTGATGGTCGTGGGACTGGTCTGGGGGTTCTTCTTCACCCCTGACGATTACCGGCAAGGATCGACAGTCAAGATCATCTACCTGCATGTGCCCGCTGCAATGATGGCGATCAACATCTGGGCGATGATGCTGGTCGCTTCGCTGATCTGGCTGATCCGGCGGCATCATGTCTCGGCACTGGCGGCCAAGGCGGCGGCGCCCATCGGCGTCACCATGACGCTGATAGCACTTTTCACCGGGGCGATCTGGGGCCAGCCGATGTGGGGCACGTATTGGGCCTGGGACCCGCGGCTGACATCGTTCCTGATCCTGTTCCTGTTCTACCTCGGCTATCTGGCGCTTTGGGAGGCGATCGACGATCCCGATACCGCCGCCGATCTGACGGCGGTGCTGTGCCTTGTTGGCTCGGTTTTTGCGGTGCTCAGCCGCTATGCGGTGAATTTCTGGAACCAGGGGCTGCATCAGGGCGCATCGCTGTCGATGGATGCGGATGAGAACGTCGCGGACGTGTTCTGGCTGCCGCTGGTGGTGTGCATCGCGGGGTTCGTGCTGTTCTTCGTGGCGCTGTTGCTGATGCGCACCCGCACCGAGATTCGCGCCCGGCGCCTGAAGGCGCTGATCGCGCGCGAGAGGATGGGGTGATGCCGGAGCTTGGCAAATACGCCGCCGAGGTGCTGTCGGCTTACGGCGTCTCGGCGCTGCTGATCGCGGCGCTGGTCGGCTGGTCGTTCCTGCGCGCCGCCCGGGTGCGCCGGGACTTGGCCGAGGCCGAGGCGAGGAGCCGTGCGCATGGCCGTTAAGCCCCTGGTCCTGCTGCCGCCCGCGATCTTTGCGCTACTCGCGGGGCTGTTCGCGGCGGGGATGTTCCGCGACGATCCCGACGCGCTGCCTTCGGCGCGCGAGGGGCAGGCGGCGCCTGCACTGGTGCTGACGCAGTTGGGCGAGGCCGCGCCCTTTACCGATGCGACGCTGCGCGCGCCCGGCGTCAAGCTGGTGAACTACTGGGCCAGCTGGTGCGGGCCGTGTCGGCTGGAACACCCGCAGCTGATGGCGATCGAGGCCTCGGGCGTGCCGGTCTACGGCATTAATTACAAGGACGATCCTGCCAAGGCACTGGGATTTCTGGCCGAACTGGGCGATCCCTACGCGGGCCTCGGGGCCGACGAAAGCGGGCGCACGGCGCTGGACTGGGGCCTTTACGGTGTGCCCGAAACCTATGTGATCGACGGTGACGGCGTGATCCGCCTGCGCTTTGCCGGGCCGATCACGCGCGAGATTTACGAAAAGCGTATTCTGCCCGCGATAAATGCGGCGGGCGGCTGAACGGTCAGCCGAGCAGCCAGGTCAGCATCAGGGCCAAGACGATCAACGCCTCAAGCCGCGGCATCGAACTTATGAATTGGGACATGTGCTGTTTCATGCCACAACCATAGGATGATGCTGGTGTTCAAATTGTGAAAAAGCCCGGGCAAACCCGGGCTTTCTCTGAAACAGTCGGTTTCCTGTCTTAAGAGGCCTTGGCGAGGTTCCTCAGCACGTAGTGCAGCACGCCGCCATTCTCGACATATTCGATCTCGATCGCGGTATCGATGCGGCACTTGAGGGCGATCTCTTTCGTCGCACCGTCGGCATAGGTGATGGTGCACGGCACCTCGGCAGATGGCCGCAGGTCGCCCGAGAGGCCTGCGATCGAGAACGTCTCGTCGCCGGTCAGCTTCAGCGATTTGCGGCTGTCGCCTTGGGTGAACTCAAAGGGGATCACGCCCATGCCGACCAGGTTTGAGCGGTGTATGCGTTCAAAGGACTCCGCGATCACCGCCTTGACGCCCAGAAGGGCTGTGCCCTTTGCAGCCCAGTCGCGGCTGGACCCTGCGCCATATTCTTTGCCGCCGATCACCACCAGCGGCACGCCTTTTTCGCCCCAGGCCATCGCGGCGTCGAAGATCGAGGCCTGTTTGCCGTCGGGGCCCAGCGAATAGCCGCCCTCGACGCCCCCGGATTCATTGGCCAGCATCTCGTTGCGGATCCGGATGTTGGCAAACGTGCCGCGCATCATCACCTCGTGGTTGCCGCGCCGCGAGCCGTACGAGTTGAAATCGCGCGCCGAAACCTGACGTTCGACCAGATAGCGGCCGGCGGGCGAGGTATCCTTGAACGAACCTGCGGGCGAGATGTGGTCGGTGGTGACCATGTCGCCCAGAAGCGCCAGCGCCCGGGCGCCGTCGATATCCTCGATCTTGCCCGGATCGGGCGACATGCCCTGAAAATAGGGCGGGTTCTGCACGTAGGTCGAGGTCGGCGGCCAGTCGTAGGTCAGGCTGTCGGTGGTCTTCACGCCGCGCCATTTCTCGTCGCCCTTGAAGACATCGGCATATTTCTCCTGAAACGCCGCGCGGGTGACGGTCTTGCCGACCAGATCGGCGATTTCCGCGGTCGAGGGCCAGATGTCTTTCAGGTAGACATCGTTGCCGTCCTGGTCTTGGCCCAGCGGGTCCTTGGCGATGTCGACATTCATGTCGCCGACCAGAGCGTAAGCCACGACCAGGGGTGGTGAGGCCAGATAGTTGGCGCGCACATCGGGGGAAATCCGGCCCTCGAAGTTGCGGTTGCCCGAGAGGACCGAGGTGGCGATCAGGTCGTATTCATTCACCGCCTTGGAAATCTCGGGCTCCAAGGGGCCGGAGTTGCCGATACAGGTGGTGCAACCATAGCCGACCAGGTTGAAACCGATGGCGTCGAGGTCTTCTTGCAGCCCTGCGGCCTCAAGATAATGCGAGACCACCTGACTGCCCGGCGCCAGCGAGGTTTTCACCCACGGCTTGCGATTCAGGCCCTTTGCGCGCGCCTTTCGGGCCAAAAGGCCGGCGCCGATCATCACATAGGGGTTCGAGGTGTTGGTGCACGACGTGATCGAGGCGATTACGATAGAGCCGTCGTGCAATTGGTAATTGCCGCCCTCGGTCTGCACATAGCCGCGCTGATGGTGGCCTTCGTCACCGGGAATATTGCACGGCTCGGGCTGACCACCTTCGCCTTCCCAGCGGACCTCTTCCTTGCGGGTGGCATCTTTGCCCGAGCGCTGGCCCTTGACGTATTCGCCAAAGGCGCGGCCCGCCTCGCTGAGTGCGATGTGGTCCTGCGGGCGTTTCGGGCCGGAAATCGCCGGCACCACATCGCCCATATCCAGATGCAGCGTGTCGGTATAGATCGGATCGTAATCCTTGCCGCGCCACATGCCCTGTTCGCGGGCATAGGCCTCGACCAGTGCGATCCGGTCCTTGTCGCGGCCGGTCTGTTCGAGATAGCGCAAGGTTTCGCCGTCGATCGGGAAAAAGCCGCAGGTGGCGCCGTATTCCGGCGCCATGTTGGCGATGGTGGCGCGGTCGGCCAGCGGCAGGCGGTCGAGGCCGTCGCCGTAGAATTCGACGAACTTGTTCACCACGCCCTTGGCGCGCAGCATCTGCACGACCTTCAGCACCAGATCGGTCGCCGTGGTGCCCTCGGACATCGTGCCGGTCAGCCGAAAGCCGATGACTTCCGGGATCAGCATCGAAACCGGCTGACCCAGCATCGCGGCCTCGGCCTCGATGCCGCCGACGCCCCAGCCAAGGACGGCAAGGCCGTTGACCATCGTGGTGTGGCTGTCGGTGCCGACCAGCGTGTCGGGATAGGCGATCTCATCCCCGTGCTGGTCCTTGTCGGTCCAGACGGTCTGCGACAGATATTCCAGGTTCACCTGATGGCAGATGCCGGTGCCCGGCGGCACCACGCGAAAGTTGTCGAAGGCGGACTGACCCCATTTGAGGAAGGTATAGCGCTCCATATTGCGCTCATACTCGCGGTCGACGTTGATCTGAAAGGCGCGCGGGTTGCCGAACTCGTCGATCATCACCGAGTGGTCGATGACCAGGTCCACCGGGCTCAGGGGGTTGATCTGGCTGGCCTTGCCGCCCAATGCGACAATCCCGTCGCGCATTGCGGCCAGATCGACCACCGCCGGAACGCCGGTGAAGTCCTGCATCAAGACGCGGGCCGGGCGGTAGGCGATCTCGCGCGTGCTTTTGCCGCCGTCACTCGCCCATTTGGCGAAAGCGCGAATATCGTCCTGAGTGACGGTCTTGCCATCCTCGAAGCGCAGCATGTTTTCAAGCACCACCTTGAGACTGGCGGGAAGTTTCGAGAAATCACCCAGACCTGCCGCCTCGGCGGCGGCGATCGAGTAATAACCGATGCTGTTGCCGCCCGATTTGAGGCTGCGGCGGGTCTTGGCGCTGTCGTGGCCAACGGTGACTGTCATGGAATGGGCCCTCCCTTGGGAAAAGTGGCGCGATGCTTGATCCATCCCTGCCGCATTGTGGGCGGGCGATCAAGGGTCGGCACGGTGTATATCGTCGGATGTATACCATTGTACACCGAAATTCGTAAAGCCATTGTGTCAGGGGTCTCGCAAAACCTTGATTGGCCCGTGGCAGTACACTCGACTAAGAATGACCGAGGATTAGAGGAACGGGGTAACCGGATGCGCGCGATCAGAAGAGTGCCGGGCCAACTGGCGATGGCACTGGCGCTATCGATCGGTATGGCGGGTGCTGCGAAGGCGCAGTCCGGTCCGGTGGTGGTCGAGCTTTATACCTCGCAGGGCTGTTCGTCCTGCCCGCCTGCGGATGCGCTTTTGACCCGGCTGGCAACGCGCGACGACATTCTGGCCTTGGCGCTGCACGTCGATTACTGGGATTACATCGGCTGGCCCGACGCCTTTGCCGATCCGGCCTTTACCCGGCGGCAAAAAGCGCATGCCCGCGCGATCGGCAGCCGCACGGTCTATACGCCGCAGATGGTGGTGGCAGGCGGCGCGCATATCGTCGGCAGCAAGGAACGCGAGCTGGAGCGGCTGATCGCGGCGGAAAAGGCGCAGCCGCCCAAGGTCGATCTGGACGTTACCCGAGACGGGGCGCGGCTGACGATCCGGGCGGTGGCGCTGATGCCCATCAGGCGCGCGGTTCTGGTGCAGCTCGTGCGCTATACGCCGCAAGCGGTGGTCGATATCAAACGTGGCGAAAACGCCGGGCGGACGGTGACCTATACCAATATCGTGACCGAATGGACCGAGATCGGGCGCTGGAATGGTAGGGCGCCGCTGACGATGCAGGCTGCGGTACCCGGGCGCGATCCGGTAGCGGTCATCCTGCAGGAAGACGGGCCCGGAGCGATCATTGCGGCGGCTGTCCTGCGCTGAGCTTCGAGAGGCAGCCGTTCACAGTTTCCAGCGGCGGTGAATCCAGAAGTATTGCTCGGGGTGGGCGCGAACCTGTGCTGCAAGGCTATCGGTCGCGGCCTGCATCATCGCCTGCGCGTCGGTGTGCGGGATGGGTGCCTCGGTGACCATCTCGAAGCTCATGCCGTCCCGCTGCCGTATGCCATAGACCGGCACCAGCAGGGCGTCGTATTTCAGCGCCAGTTCGGCGGCGGAAAACGCCGTCCGGGCCGGGTGACCGAGGAAATCCAGCGTCTCGGTCTTGGGCATCCGTTGATCGAACAGAACGCCGATCATGCCACCGTCCTTCAGAAAGCTGACCATCTGGCCCAGGCCGCGCCTTCCGCGTTCGAATACCGGCGCGCTGACGCCGGCGATGGCGGCGACGTAAAGCTCGTTGAAGGCCTCATTGGCCAGCGGCTTGTATAGCCCGCCGACCTCGGCGCCCTCGGCGGCGAAATAGCCGCGCGGGATGTCGTAATTGCCCATGTGACCCGAGATCAGGACCACCGGCTGCCCCGCAGCACGCGCCGCCTCGATGGCCGCGATGCCGGGGCAGCCGGTGGTCCTGATCTCGGGTCACATGGGC
>JBBKVJ010000006.1:0-6392 GCA_037968375.1 Paracoccaceae bacterium
GAAAGTGCAGCGCGCGGCGCCGAGGCCGACCGGCTGGCCAACGCGCTTAGCGATGAGGAGGCGGCGCGGCTGGCCGAGGGCGAAGCGGCGCGGATGCTGCGCGACCGCCTGGAGGGATCAGAGACCGAACTGACCGCGATGACACTGGCACTGGAAGAAAGCCGCAAGCGGGCGGAAGAGACATTGACCCTGCTGGCAGCAGCGGAAGCGGCGAAACGCCAGCTTTCAGGCCGGGTTGACGTTCTGTCGCAGGCCGAGGCGCGTGCTGCACTTTTGTCGGTGGCCGAGGCGGAACTGGCCGAGGCGACCGAGAAAAGCCTCGCCGACGCCCGCCGGATGGCGCTTTTGAACGAGCAGATTTCCGCGCTGCGCTCGCAGCTTGGCGCATTGCAAGACGTGCTCGACACCGCGACCGACCGCGACCGCGAGGCGAATGTCCAGATCGACACACTGGGCACGCAGCTGAACTCGGCGCTGGCGCAGGTTGCCGCCGAGCAACGCCGTCGCGCCGAACTGGAAGAGGCTGATCGCAAACGGCTTGAGGCGGAAAAGGCGCGGCTTGAGGCGCAGACCAAGGACCTTGAGCAATACCGTTCGGATTTCTTCGGCCAGTTGCGGCAGTTGCTAGCCGGCCGCGAAGGCGTGCGCATCGTCGGCGACCGGTTCGTGTTCTCGTCCGAAGTGCTGTTCCAGCCCGGCTCGGCGGCGCTGGCGCCCGAGGGCCGCAGCCAGATCGCCAGCGTCGCAGGCCTGTTGCGCGACGTCGCGGCCGCGATTCCGGACGAGATCGACTGGGTTCTGCGCGTCGACGGCCACACTGACGACGTGCCTCTGTCGGGCTCTGGCCGGTATCAGGACAACTGGGAACTCAGCCAGGGTCGCGCCCTGTCGGTGGTGCGCTACATGACCGATGCGCTGGGCTTTCCGCCCAACCGCCTGGCGCCGACAGGCTTTGGCGAATACCGGCCCGTCGAGGAAGGAACCAGCACCGAGGCCCGTGCGCAGAACCGGCGGATCGAGATGAAGCTGACCGAGCGGTAAAGGCCGGGGGCGGGACGATAATTCCCCGCGCTTTCTTGGGCTTGGCGGTGGCATGAGGCTCTGCATGACAGCGCCGATCCTGTGGTTCTGGGGCCTTTCACTGCCTGGCAAGAGCCGGAACAACGTCCTGCATCGAGGCTCGGAGTGCCCTATGCGGCCAACCGCAAGCCGGTGGCTTTCCATGAAAAACGCGGCGCCAATTCAAGGTGGCGCCGCGTTCCGATGGTTCTGTCGCCCGGATCAGTCCGCCGTCAGCAGCGGCGGTTTCGATCCGGTCAGGCGGCGCTTTTCGGGTTCCAACACCTCCAGCTCGATCTTGCCGTCCTTCAGACCGACCCTGACGGTGCCGCCCTTCATCAGCTTGCCGAACAGCAGCTCCTCGGCCAAGGGCTTCTTGATGTGCTCCTGAATCACCCGCCCCAAAGGCCGCGCGCCCATCCGGTCGTCATAGCCCTTTTCGCCCAGCCATTCCGCAGCCTCGGGCGTCAGCTCGATCGCCACGCCGCGATCCATCAGCTGCGCCTCAAGCTGCACGACGAATTTCTCGACGACCTGACGGATGACATCCTTGCCCAGCGGCGCGAACGAGATCACCGCATCCAGACGGTTGCGGAACTCGGGCGTGAAGGTGCGCTCGATGGCCGCCGTGTCTTCGCCGTCACGCCGGTCGCGGCCAAAGCCGATGGCCGATTTCGCCAGTTCCGAGGCGCCCGCGTTGGTGGTCATGATCAGGATCACATTGCGGAAATCGACTTGCCGCCCGTTGTGGTCGGTCAGCTTGCCGTGGTCCATCACCTGCAACAGGATGTTGTAGACATCGGGGTGCGCCTTTTCGATCTCATCCAGCAGCAGTACGCAATGCGGGTGCTGATCGACGCCATCAGTCAGCATGCCGCCCTGATCAAAGCCGACATAGCCCGGCGGTGCGCCGATCAGGCGCGAGACCGCGTGTTTTTCCATGTATTCCGACATGTCGAAGCGCAGAAGCTCAACCCCCAGCGTATCCGCCAGCTGCCGCGCGACCTCGGTCTTGCCGACCCCGGTCGGCCCGGCGAACAGGTAGTTGCCGATCGGCTTTTCCGGCTCGCGCAGCCCGGCCCGCGACAGCTTGATCGCCGATGATAGGGCAATGATCGCCGGGTCCTGGCCGAAGACCACGCGCTTCAGCCCGGCTTCGAGATCCTTCAGCACCTCGGCATCGCCCTTGGACACATTCTTGGGCGGGATCCGCGCGATCTTGGCGACCACGGCCTCGATCTCTTTCGCGCCGATGGTCTTGCGACGCTTGGATTCCGCGACCAGATGCTGCGCGGCACCAGCCTCGTCGATCACGTCGATGGCCTTGTCGGGCAGCTTGCGGTCGTGGATATAGCGCGCCGCCAGTTCCACCGCCGATTTGATCGCGTCGTGGGTATAGCGGATATCGTGATGCTTCTCAAAGTAGGGTTTCAGCCCTTCAAGGATCTTGATCGAATCCTGCACCGTCGGTTCGTTCACATCGATCTTCTGGAACCGGCGCGCCAGCGCGCGGTCCTTCTCGAAATGCTGACGGAATTCCTTGTAGGTGGTCGAGCCCATGCAGCGCAGCTTGCCGCCCTGCAGCGCCGGTTTCAGCAGGTTCGAGGCATCCATCGCGCCGCCGGATGTCGCCCCCGCACCGATCACGGTATGGATCTCGTCGATGAAGAGAATCCCGTCGGGATGTTCTTCAAGCTCTTTCACCACGGCCTTCAGCCGCTCTTCGAAATCGCCGCGATAGCGGGTTCCGGCCAGAAGCGCGCCCATGTCGAGCGAAAAGATCGTCGATTTCGACAGCACCTCGGGGATTTCGCCCCGGGTGATCTTCAGCGCCAGACCTTCGGCGATGGCGGTCTTGCCGACACCGGGATCGCCGACCAGCAGCGGGTTGTTCTTGCGCCGGCGGCACAGCACCTGGATGCAGCGCTCGACCTCGGCCTCGCGCCCGATCAGCGGATCGACATCGCCTTTCACCGCCTTGGCGTTCAGATCGACGCAGTATTTGGCCAAGGCACTTTCCTTGCCATCGCCGCCCGGATCGCCGGCCTGCGCCTCGACGTCATCGCCTTCATCGGCACCGGTGATCGGTCGGCTTTGGCCATAGGTTGGGTTCTTGGCCACGCCATGCGCGATGTAATTGACCGCGTCGTAGCGCGTCATCTCCTGCTCTTGCAGGAAATAGGCGGCGTTGGATTCCCGCTCGGCAAAGATCGCGACCAGCACGTTGGCGCCGGTCACTTCGGTGCGACCCGAAGATTGCACATGGATCGCGGCGCGCTGGATCACGCGCTGGAACGCCGCTGTCGGCACTGCTTCCGAGCCGTCGATCTCGGTGACCAATGTCGACAGGTCATCATCGATGAATTCGACCAGCGTGCGGCGCAGTTCGTCCAGATCGACATTGCTGGCCTGCATCACCTTGGCGGCGTCCGGCTCGTCGATCAGCGACAGCAGCAGATGCTCGAGCGTCGCAAGCTCGTGATGGCGGGCGTTGGCCAGCGCCAGCGCCGCATGAATAGCCTGCTCGAGAGTGCTAGAGAATGAAGGCACTTTGCGTGCTCCTTTCCATCTATGGCCAGAGGGGCGTGGGCCCATTCCAACCGTGGCCTCATAATCCTAAAGTTCGGTGTTATTTCCCGGTCTTCAAGAAGTTTTTTCACAATTCAGCGCCACGTGACCGCGGACGCACAATTTGTGATCGTTTTTTTGACCGACCTGCCCGGTGAAACCGAAGCGGTCAGAAGTTGTCCTTGCGGCGGCGGATCTCGGCAAAGACCTCGGCATCGGACGCATGTTCCATGCCCAGGGCACGCTTAACGTCGGGATTTCCGGCACGCAGGAACGGATTGGTCGCCAGTTCCTCGGCCATCGTCGCAGGATCGTCCGGCTGGCCTTCGGCTTGGGTCCGGCGCACCCGCTTGACCCGAGACATAAGATCGGGATTGTCCGGTTCAATGGTCAGTGCGAACTTGGCATTGGCCAGCAGGTAATTGTGACCCGAACAGACCCAGGTATCGGCGGGCAGGCGCGCCAGTTTCGACAGGCTGTCCCACATCTGATCCGGCGTGCCTTCGAACAGGCGTCCGCAGCCCATCCCCATCAGGCTGTCGGCGGTAAAGACGGTTTTTCCGGCGGGCAGGTAAAAGGCGACATGGCCGACGGTGTGACCGGGCACGTCGATCACCTCGGCCGCCGCCGATCCGATCGGCACCGCATCGCCTTCGGCAACGGCCAGATCAAGGCGCGGCAGCCGGTGTGCATCTGCCTTGGCGCCAATGACGCGGGCGCCGGTGACCTCACGCAGCGCTTCGACCCCGTCGATATGGTCGTTGTGATGGTGGGTGATCAGGATATCGCTGAGCAACCAGCCGCGATTGGCCAGTTCGGACTCGATCGGCGTTTCATCCGGCACGTCGATCACCGCCGTCGCCCCGGTCGTGCTGTCATGCACGAGATAAGCGAAGTTGTCGTCGAGGCACGGGATGGTGACGATTTGCATGACCATGAATTGACGATAGGCTGCGCGCGCGCCGCTGTCGAGAACACGCAACCAGAAGACGCCGCCCGGAGACGCCGATGCATCTCGACGTGCTTGACCTCAGGACCTTTTATTATCGGACCAATCTGGGCCGTGCCGCACAACGCGCGATCCGCGATCAGGTGCAGGCGATCTGGCCCGAGGCCAAGGGTCAGACCGTGGCGGGCTTCGGTTTTGCGGTGCCGCTGTTGCGGCCTTACCTCAAAGATGCGCGCCGGGTGATCGGACTGATGCCGGGGCCGCAGGGGGTGATGCCCTGGCCTGCGGGGCTGGACAATGTCTCGGTCTTGTCGGCCGAGACACGCTGGCCGCTGGCCACCGGTTTTGTCGACAAGCTGGTGCTGCTGCACGGGCTGGAAACGTCGGAACAGCCAACGGCGGTGCTGGAAGAGGCCTACCGCGTTCTCGGCCCCGGCGGTCGCGCGCTGTTCATCGTGCCACATCGTGGCGGGCTTTGGGCGGGCAGCGACCGGACACCTTTCGGCTTTGGGCGACCCTATACGATGGGTCAGCTGGAGCAGCAGCTGCGACGCCATTCGTTTCAGGTCGAAGGCCACCGCGCCGCGCTGTTCGTGCCGCCGTCCGAGCGTCGGTTCTGGCTGAAAACCGCACCGTTCTGGGAAAAGCTCGGGCAACGGCTGCCGTCGGGCCTGATGGGCGGGGTGTTGATGGTCGAGGCGACCAAGCAGGTCTTCGCGCCCCGGCCTTCGGGCATCCGCGCGGCGGTGCGGCGCCCGCTGGAGGCGCTGGAAGGATTGCCGAACCCGGTGCCAAAGCCCGCCTGACACCGGGGTTGAAAGAGAATCTGAGGGATTCCGGGGGTTTGGCGCCGGCACAAAGCGCCGCAGCCGCAGGGGGCCTTGCGAAACCCCTGAAAACGCGGAGAATTATCAGCGATGAAAGGCGTACCAAGGCGGTTGCGGGACGCAAAGGCCTCTGCTACACCCGCGCCGACTTCGGAAGCACGGACCCAGTGCCGCGCCTCCCAAATGGCCCTTGCCGAATTGTTGTCGGCGCCGGGGTGACAAGAAAACGGAAGGGTGGCCGTGTCCGAACCTGCTTCGATCTCGTCCGGTATCGCCGCGCGTTATGCGACGGCGCTTTTCGAACTCGCCCTTGACGGCAAATCGCTGACAACGCTTGAGGCGGATGTCGATGCGCTGGATGCGGCACTGACCGCCAGCGCCGATCTGCGCGACGTGATCGCCTCGCCGATCTACCCGCGCGATGCGCAGGGCGCCGCAATCACCGCCGTCGCGAAGAAAATGAAACTGACCGCGCTGATGGCCAACACGCTGTCGCTGATGGCCACCAAGCGCCGGCTGTTCGTGCTGCCGCAACTGGTGGCGCAACTGCGCGCGATGATCGCCGACGAAAAGGGCGAGGTGACGGCGCACGTGACCTCGGCCAAGGAACTGACCAAGGCGCAGTCGGACCAGATTTCCAAGACGCTGAAATCGCGCTTTGGCAAGACCGTGAAATTGAACACCGCCGTAGATGAAAGCCTTATCGGCGGTCTTATTGTCAAAGTGGGCTCCAAGATGATCGACACGTCGGTCCGCTCGCAGCTCGCGTCCCTCCAAAATGCCATGAAAGAGGTCGGATAAATGGGTATCCAAGCCGCAGAAATCTCCGCGATCCTCAAGGAGCAGATCAAGAATTTCGGCAAGGAAGCCGAAGTTGCCGAGGTCGGCAGCGTGCTCAGCGTCGGTGACGGCATCGCGCGCGTCCATGGGCTCGACAACGTCCAGGCCGGCGAGTTGGTCGAATTTCCCGGCGGCATCCGCGGCATGGC
>JBBKVJ010000007.1:0-10011 GCA_037968375.1 Paracoccaceae bacterium
GGTCGCACGGTCCAGGCGATTGGCGATCTCGGCCTCGGTCAGGTCGGGCGCCAGGTCCAGCGTCAGGGGCGCCGCGTCGCGCAGCGGCTGCGACAGCGCATAAAGCCCGCCACCTTCCAGCCCGCGCGCCGAAATCACGATCTCGCCGCGCGAGGTCTGGCCCGCCGCGCTTAGCGCGATGCCCTTCACCGGCGTGCCGTAATTGCGCGCCATATGCGGCGTCCAACCCACGTGCAGGCCAAAGTTCGACGGCGCGAAGGGGGCGATGTCGATGCCCTTTTCGGCCAGCAGCGCCGCCCAGACCCCGTCCGAGCCAAGCCGCGCCCAGCTGGCCCCACCAAGCGCCAGAACGGTGACATCCGGCGTCAAGATCTGACGGCCCTCGGGCGTGTCGAAGGCAAGACCCGCGCTGTCCCACCCGACCCAGCGCCAGCGGGTGCGCAGCGTCACACCGTGGCCGTCCAACCGCGCCAGCCAAGAGCGCAAAAGCGGTGAAGCCTTCATCGCCTTTGGAAAAACCCGCCCGGTCGAGCCGGTGAAAACGTCCTGACCCAGTTCCCTTGCCCAGGCGGTGACCTCGGCAGGGCCGAAGCCGTTCAGGATCGGCGCGAGCCAGCCTGCCGCCTCGGCATAGCGTTCGGTGAAGCTGGTGGGTGGCTCATCCCTGGTCAGGTTCAACCCGGATTTCCCGGCCATCAGGAACTTGCGCCCAACCGAGGGTTTGGCG
This sequence comes from Paracoccaceae bacterium, assembly GCA_037968375.1. Taxonomy (GTDB): domain Bacteria; phylum Pseudomonadota; class Alphaproteobacteria; order Rhodobacterales; family Rhodobacteraceae; genus CANNFR01. The sequence goes on from JBBKVJ010000007.1 coordinate 728, forward strand.
TCGGCGACTGTTACGGCAAGCCCGGCCCCGGCCAAAGCCTCGGCCGCCATCAGCCCCGCCGGACCCGCCCCGATGATCAGTGCCTGTTTCATGCCCGCCCTTGCCGGTTGCCTGTCGCGGCCCCCGCTGTGACAGGCCTGGCTGGGCGTGGCAAGGCAGGCCGGGATGACCAATCAGACTGGTCCGGTTTGCGTCCGACGCACCTAGCCCGGAATCGTGGGCGAAGCCCGCCGGGGTCGCCATTGGCGCGCCATCGGTTCAAGCGGCAATGGCGACACTGACCGCCCCAATGGTCAGCCGCTACGGTAACGTTGGTGCGACTATTGAAGACAGGATATGCTCAACCATAAAGCGCCGACCTCAGCCGTCGCTGCGGCAGCCCGCAGTCAGCCGCTGCTCTTTGTTTCGTCCGCCATGACAACTGGTGCGACTGTCAGCCGACCATCCTCTTGATCGCCACCACATGGTCCGCACTTGCGGCCAGCGCATCGGCAGACAGCTCGGTTACCGTCTGGGTCAGCGCCTCGGGGGGCACGATGCGGTCGATCAGGCCCCAGGTCAGCGCCTCGTCGGCGGGCACTTTCAGGCCCGACATCAGGAGCATCTTCGCCCGTGCCGGGCCAACCAGTGCCGTCAACCGCGTCGGGTCGGAGGGTTGCGGCAGGTAACCCAGCCGCATCACCGGGTAGAACACCTTGGCGCCCGGCACCGCGATGCGCAGGTCACAGGCCAAGGCCATGCCGCAGGCGCCGCCCGCCAGCGTGCCGTTCAGCGCAGCGATGGTCAGGCCGGGAAAGGCGGCGATGGCGGTGGACAGACGCTCCCACACCGGATCGGTGGCAAGGCCCGCACGCGCGGCATCAAGATCGGCCCCGGCCGAGAACACCTTGCCTGTGCCGGTCAGCACCAGCACCCTGTCGCCCGCGCGCGCGGCGTCTTCGACCGCGTCGGCCAGATCGACCAGCATCTCGCGGGTCAGCGCATTGGCCTTGTCGGGCCGGTCGAGCGTCAGCGTGCGACGCCCGTCCTGGCTGTCGATCCGGATCATGCGATCAGGCCCACGCGGCGGCGGATACCCTCATCGCGGAGCGAAATCTCCTGCCCCGCGAAGTCATCCGCATCCTGGCCGCACATCCACACCAGTGCCCGCGCGGGCCAGTCGGCGGGGATATGCGCCGAGGGATCAAGCTTGCTGACCGGGTTCACCCCCGAGGCGCGGATTTTCACCTGCATCTCGGTGGCCACGGTGCCGGGCGACAATCCCATCGCGCGGATGCCCTTGAGGTGCATCTCGTGATGCAGGCAGGCGGTCAGCATCGCCGCCCCGGCCTTGGAACTGCAATAGGCGCTCCAGCCCTCCAGCGGATTGTGCGCGGCACCCGAACTGACGGTGATGATGGTGCCGCCGCGCTGCCGGATCATCCCGGGCAGAACCGCCCGCACCCCGTGCAGAACGCCCTTGAGGTTGATATCGATCGCCTTGCCCCAGGCCACCGGATCGACCCGGTCCAGCCCGGAGATCGGGTCGATCACCCCGGCCTTGTTGATCAGCACATCAACGCCACCAAATGCCCGCGTCATCGCCGCCACGGCGCCTTCCACAGCCCCCCAGGACGCGACATCGCACGGCAAGGCGCGCGCCTTGGGGCCGATCTCGGCGGCCAGCGCCGAAATCTCGGCCCTGCTGCGCGCGATCAGGCCGACCTCGGCGCCGGCTTCGGCAAAAAGTCGTGCCGCAGCGGCGCCGATGCCTTTGCTCGCGCCGGTAATCAGCACCCTCTTTCCAGCCATCTCCGCCATAGCGCCCCCCCGACACGGACCTGCGATTACGCCCCTTTCTGGCCTCTTGACCCCAACCGCGCAAGGGCGGAAGAATTAGCCGATGATCACAGAGGAATTTGAAATGCCCCGATTGACCGCTACCGCGCCCGCCGCCGTTCTGGTTTTGCTATTGAACGGCACCCCCGCACTTGCCGATGTCACCGCCGACGAAGTCTGGGCCGAAATCCGGGACATGATGCGAAGTTACGGCCAGACCGTCACTGTCGGCGAAGAGACCCGCGCAGGCAGCAACCTGACGGTGCGCGATATCGTGATCGACATGGCATTGCCTGATGGCTCGACCTCGGCCTCGCTCGACCAGGTGATCTTCGTCGAACGCGGTGACGGCACCGTCGAGATCGTGGTGTCGCCCGAATACCGGATTGTCTCCAGCACCCGGCCCTCAGAGGGCGAGGCTGTGGATATGCGGATGGTGATGACGCATGACAACCTGTCGATGGTCGTCAGCGGCGATGCGACCGCGAAAACCTATGATTTCGAGGCGGATGCCGTCACCCTCGCGATGAGCGAAATGGCCGTCGAGGGTGAAACGGTTCCGGTGACGGTGACCCTGACAGCCGAGGCCATGCGCGGCGACTACGAGCTGAGCAACCAGGATGACGGGCGCGCCTTCGACAGCACATTCGATGCCGATCGGGTGACAATCCTGATGCAGGGGACAGACCCCGACAACGGCGGTACGTTCCTGTTCGATGTCGATATCGCCAGTGTCGCGTCCACCTCGGACGGATTTCTGCCGCGCGATATCACGATGGAGAACGTCTCGGCGGCACTTCGCGCAGGTCTGCGTGCGGTCGGCGACATGACCTACCAGACCAGCACATTCAAGTTTGCCGTCGACGCCGATGGGTCGCAGACCGAGGGCAGCGGAAGTTCCGCCGCCGGTTCGCTTGCCTTTCAGCTGAACGAAACCACGCTCGGATATTCGACCTCGGGCACGGATATCGACATCCGGATGCGCAGCTCGGACCTGCCGCTGCCGGAACTGTCGGTGGCGATGGCCGAGGCGTCGACCAAGTTCGAGATGCCGGTGACGGCCACCGACGCGCCGCAGGATTTCGCGCTGGCCACCGCGATGCGCGATCTGACGGTCAGCGACAGCATCTGGGCAATCTTCGATCCGATGGGCAATCTGCCGCGCGACCCGGCCACGCTGGCCTTCGATATTGTGGGCAAGGCGAAATGGCTGATCGATATCCTCGATCCGGATGCCGCCGCCGACGTCTCAACCACGCCGGGCGAGGTCAACGAGGTGACGCTGAAGGACCTCGAGCTAAGCGTCGCGGGCGCCGAACTGACCGGCACCGGTGCCTTCACCTTCGACAATACCGATTTGACCACATTCGATGGCATGCCGGCGCCCGACGGATCGGTCGATCTGCGGCTCGAGGGCGGTAACGGCCTGTTGGACAAGCTGATCGCGATGGGCTTCGTGCCCGAAGAGCAGGCGATGGGTATCCGGATGATGTCGGGCCTTTTCGCCCGCCCGGGTGATGGCGACGATACGCTGGTCTCGAAGATCGAGGTCAAGCCAACGGGTGAGATAATCGCCAACGGCCAGCGCCTGAAATAGCCCGCGTCGAAGCGTCTGCCCGACCATCCACGCTCCGCCAGCGGTCTTGCGCCGCTGCGGGGTGTGGCTTACCTGCAAGCAACTGGCAAAGCGGGAGCGATCATGATGACCGACAGGCTTGAGGCTTTGGCCGAAGCGGCGCTTGCGGCAGCGAAAGCGGCGGGCGCCGAGGCCGCCGATGCGCTGGCCGTCGAGGGCACGTCGGTGTCGATCGATGTGCGCGGCGGGCGGCTGGAACATGCCGAACGTTCCGAAGGCATCGAGATCGGGCTGCGGGTGCTGATCGGCAGGCGGCAGGCCTGCGTCGCGGCGTCCGATACCAGGCCCGAGACGCTGGCGACGCTGGCCGAACGCGCCGTCGCGATGGCGCGCGAGGCGCCCGAAGATCCGAACGCAGGTCTGGCCGACCCCGATCAGATCGCGCGCGATTTCGATGCCGCAGCGCTTGATCTCGAGGACCCGGCGGCAGAGCCGACAGCCGCAGCGCTGGAAGAGGCCGCGCGTCGGGCCGAAGCGGCGGCATTGGATCACGACGGTATCTCGCAGGTCGACTCCGCCGCTGCCGCCTATGGCCGCCGCCGGTTGCATCTGGCTGCCAGCAACGGCTTTTCCGGCGGCTACGGGCGCACCGACCATTCGATTTCCGCCGTCGCGATCACCGGCGAAGGTACGGGCATGGAGCGGGATTGGTGCGGCGAAGGCCGCGCGCATCTGGCCGACCTGCCCAGTCCGGAAGAGGTCGGCAACCTGGCTGCCGAGCGCACTCTGGCCCGCGCCGGTGCCCGCAAGCCGCCGACCGGGGCCTATCCGGTGCTTTACGACGAACGCATTTCGGGCCAGCTGATCGGCCACCTTCTGGGTGCCATCTCGGGCAGCGCGGTGGCGCGGGGCGCCTCGTGGCTTTCGGGGGCGATGGGGCAAGACGTGCTGCCAAAGGGCATGTCGCTGATCGAAAACCCGCTGCGCCCCCGGATCGGTGGCTCGCGCCCGTTCGACGGCGAAGGCCTGCCGGTGGCGGAAAGCATGATCGTTCTCAACGGCGTGCTGAAGCGCTGGCTTTTAGACCTCGCGACGGCGCGCAAGCTGGGCCTCGCCAGCACCGCCAACGCCTATCGCGGCACCTCGGCACCACCCTCGCCCGGGGCGGGCAATGTCAGCCTGACACAAGGCGCGCGCAGCCGTGACGACCTGATCGCCGAGATGGGCACCGGCCTGCTGGTGACCTCGATGATCGGTTCGACGATCAACCCCACGACCGGCGATTATTCGCGCGGCGCCTCGGGGTTCTGGGTCGAAGCCGGGCAGATCGCCTATCCGGTGAACGAATGCACCGTGGCGGGCAATCTGCGCGCCATGCTGGCCACGATGATCGCCGCCAACGATGCCCGCCCGCATCTAAGCCGGCAGGTGCCCAGCCTTCTGGTGGAGGGTTTGACGATTGCCGGGCAGTGACCTCCAGCTTCTGGTCGACGCCGCCGAGGCGGCGGGCAAGATCGCGGCGCGGTTCTGGCAGACCAGCCCGCGAACCTGGGAAAAGCCCGACCACGGCGGGCCGGTGACCGAGGCCGATATCGCCATCGACCGGATGCTGCGCGACAGGCTGCTGGCAGCGCGCCCGGACTATGGCTGGCTGTCCGAGGAGACCGAGGACACCCCCGCGCGGCTGGACGCCCAGCGCTGTTTCATCGTCGACCCGATCGACGGCACCCGCGCGTTCATCGCCGGTGAAAAGGGCTTTTCCCACGCCCTGGCGATTGTCGATCAGGGCCGGGTTACGGCGGCGGTGGTCTACCTGCCGATGGCCGAAAAGCTGTACACCGCAACCCTTGGCGGCGGCGCGCATCTGAACGGGCACAGGGTCCACGCCAGCACCCGCAGCGAGATTACCGGCGCGACCGTCATCGCCGCCCGCAACGCGCTCGCGCCCGAGAACTGGCCGATGGGCGTCCCCGAGGTCGAGCGTCACTTCCGCACCTCGCTGGCCTATCGGCTTTGCCTTGTGGCCGATGGCAGTTTCGATGCGACGATCACGTTCCGCCCGGCCTGGGAATGGGACGTGGCGGCGGGCGCGCTGATCGCGGTCGAGGCCGGCGCCGTGGCAACCGGCGCCAAGGGCGAGGCGCTGCATTTCAACGCAGCCAAACCGCTCGCCCCCAGCCTGCTGGTCGCGCCGCCGATGCTGCACGAGGCGTTCTTGCGCCACCAGGATCTCTGACTCCGGCATCTTCCTTTTGTCAGCAAATACCGTCGGGGGGAGGCGGCGTCAGCCGACGGGGGGGAGACAGCCCCCCTGCCACGCCGACACCGTTACTCCGCCGCCCAGCCTGACACGGCCTTGACCTCGCAAAAATCCTCCAGTCCCCACATGCCGCCCTCGCGGCCATTGCCGCTGGCCTTCATGCCGCCAAAGGGCGATCCCGCCCCGCGCGACGTGCCGTTCATCTCGACCATGCCCGCCCGCAGCCGCCGCGCCACGCGGACCCGCTTGGCATCATCCTGGCTTTGCACATAATCGGTCAGACCATAGGGCGTGTCGTTGGCGATCTTGATCGCTTCGGCCTCGGTATCGAACGGAATGATAGACAGCACCGGGCCAAAGATTTCCTCGCGCGCGATGGTCATCTGGTTGGTCACATCGGCAAACACCGTGGGCCGCACATAATAGCCCCGGTTGAAACCCTCGGGCCGCCCGGTGCCACCGGCCACCAGCCGCGCGCCTTCGTCGATACCTTTTTGGATCAGCCCCTGGATCTTGTCGAACTGCGCCTGACTGACCACCGGCCCGATATGACGGCCCTCATCATGCGCGGATCCCACCTTGGTCGCATTCGCGGTTTCCGCCGCGATCTCGACCGCGCGGTCATAGGCCGAGCGCTCGACCAGCATCCGGGTTGGCGCGTTGCAGCTTTGCCCGGTGTTGTTGAAGCAATGCTGCGCGCCGCGCCTGACCGCCTTCTCATCGGCATCGGCGAAAACGATGTTGGCGCCCTTGCCGCCCAGCTCCAGATGCACCCGCTTCAGCGTCGCGGCACCGGCCTTGGAAATTGCAATCCCGGCACGGGTCGAGCCGGTGAAGCTGACCATATCGACATCCGGGTGCGACGACAGCTGCGACCCGACGCCCGCGCCATCGCCGTTGACCATGTTGAAGACCCCCGCCGGGAACCCCGCCTCATCGACCATCTCGGCGAACAGCAGCGACGACAGCGGCGAGACCTCGGACGGCTTCAGGATCATTGTGCAGCCCGTCAGCATCGCCGGCACCGCCTTCAGCGTCACCTGGTTCATCGGCCAGTTCCAGGGCGTGATCATCGCGACCACGCCCACCGGTTCCATCACGATCCGGTCGTTTGGCGCGTGGGCGCCAAGCGGGCGTTCGAACTCGAACCTGTCAAAGGCCTTCAGGAAATTCGACGCGTGCCAAGTAAAGCACGGCACCTGACTGGACCGCGACATGTCGATCGGCGCGCCCATCTCAAGGCTCATCGCCTGCGCCATCTCCTCGGCCCGGCGCTCGTAGATCGCGTAAAGCTTCTCGACCAGCGCCCGGCGCTGCGCCGGGGCGGTCTCGAAAGCCCAGCCGTCGAACGCGGCGCGTGCGGCGGCGACGGCGTCGTCGGTGTCGGCCTGACCGCCCAACGAGATCACCGCGCAGGGTTCCTCGGTCGAGGGGTCGATGACCTCGAGGTCGTTCCGGACCTTCGGAGCCACCCACTTGCCGTCGATATAGAAGTCGCGTTTCTCGATCATCTTTGCCTCCTCAAGGGCGTTTCGCCGCAGAGTGTCATTGCATGGGGAGAGTCGCAAGATAGCCGCGAAAGGGTTATCTAAGGTGCGAAGCATCCAGAAGGAGACAGCATCATGGGCCTGCGCATCAACGACATCGCCCCCGATTTCACTGCAGATTCGACCGAAGGCAAGATCGAATTCCACAAGTGGATCGGCGACGGCTATGCGATCATTTTTTCGCATCCGCGCGATTTCACGCCGGTCTGCACGACCGAATTCAGCGCGGTCGCGCAACTTGCGAAAGAGTTCGAGGCGCGCAAGACCAAGGTGATCGGCGTGTCGGTGGACAGCGTCGAGGACCACAAGAAGTGGAAGAAGGATATCGAGGCGGTGGCGGGCGTGCCCGCAAATTTCCCGATCATCGACGACACCTCGCTGGCGGTCGCCAAGGCCTATGACATGCTGCCGGCGGAATTCTATCTGCCGAACGAAGGCCGCACGCCTGCGGATTCGGCCACGGTCAGGACCGTCTACATCATCGGACCCGACAAGAAGGTGCGACTGACGATGACCTATCCGATGACCGTGGGCCGGAACTTTGCCGAGATCCTGCGCGCTCTGGACGCAGTGCGGACCACCGATGGTGTGCCCTTCGCCACACCTGCCAATTGGGTGCCGGGGCAGGATGTGATCGTGGCGATGTCAGTACCGACCGAGGAAGCCAAGAAGAAATTTCCCGATCTGAACATCAAGCTGCCCTACCTGCGCTACACCAAGCACAAGGGCTGAGTGCAGCCACCAGGCCGGACGTGAAGACGTGCTGAAACAGGACCGGTGCCGCTGCGTGCGGCTCCGGCCTCAGCTTTTCGGGTTTTTCGGTTGCAGCGCGATCGGGGCGCCTTCGCTTTGCATGGCGCCGAGGCCTTGCATCACGGTGCCGGTATCGGGCCGGTTGGTGGCTTTGGACGAGACCGTCACTTCATGATGGCTCTTCGCTGCGACTCAATTGCCGCAAAGGTGCCCCAATATGATTGAGACTTCGGGGTCAGGTATCACGCCGCGTCGAAGATACCGATCCGCGCTCAACCGGTTTTGGAGACAGTAATGCATCAAGCGATCCTGCGTTTCACCGCCGATGAAGATGGTGCGGTAACAGTTGATTGGGTGATTTTGACCGCCGCGATTGTGGGACTTGCCATTGCCCTGATCCTCTCCGTCTCGGGTGGTGTGAACGATCTGGCGGGCTATATCATGCAGGCGCTGATGGATGGCGAAGTGGCGACGCTGGATGGCCTTGCCACCGCCGGTAGTGGCCTGCCGCCCACGACGCCCTGACAGAACTTTCATTGTCGCACTTCATCGTTCGCGGGTGGGTCTCACGCCGCTGATTGTTTACTGCTGTGCAGTGCCAGGTCCGACCAGGCCGACCAGTATCGGGCCAAGCGCCCAGACAAACACCAAGCGATTGCTGTTTTGAAAAGATAGCGAACCCGCGTTTCATGCGGAACAACCAGCCCTACGCAAACAGCCCGTCCAGTGCGACATCAAGCGGCGCCCAGTCGTCCAGTTGCAGCCGGACCGGGAAGGTCAGCACCTTGGGGCGGAAGGCGGCGGGCAGGCGGGCGGCGTCTTTTTCGGTGGTGACCAGTTGCGCGCCGCGCAGTTTCGCTTCGGTTTCCAGTCGCAGCAGCAGTCGGTCGGTCAGCGGTTGGTGATCGTCCATTGGCAGGGCACGGATCAGGTCGGCACCTTCGGCCCGCAGGCTGGCGAAGAACTTTTCGGGATTACCGATCCCGGCGAAGGCGAGGAGTCTGGTGCCGTGCCAGTCCATGCCGGTTTTGAGGGGTTGCAATGTGCCGGTAAGATGCGGACGGGTGATCCTGGCGGCCCATGTCAGGGCGAATTCGGCCTGTGCGGGGGCGGGGCCGATGGACAGGATGAAATCGGCGCGGGTCATGCCTGCGGCCACCGGCTCGCGCAGGTGACCGGCGGGCAGGACGCGGCCATTGCCAAAGCCGCGATGCGCGTCGACGACGATCAGCGACAGGTCTTTGTGCAGAGCCGGATTCTGCAGGCCGTCGTCCAGAAGGATCGCCTGCGCGCCCGCCGCGATTGCCGCCTCGGCACCGGCGCGCCGGTC
>JBBKVJ010000008.1:0-2565 GCA_037968375.1 Paracoccaceae bacterium
CCTCGGGCTTGTTTCCGGCGTCGGGCTATGGGCGTCGGGCCGTCCGGACTTAGCTGACTTGGCCTGGACGGCTGGCGTGATGCCGATACTCGTGGCGCTGGTTGTAGAAATCGCCAGAAGCATGACGAAGGGTGAGTTCGGGCTCGATATTGTCGCAGCGCTTTCAATGTCAGCGGCTTTGTTCTTCGGTGAGACGCTTGCCGCTGCTGTTGTCGCGCTTATGTATTCGGGCGGCACTTTTCTCGAAAGCTTCGCCGAGGGTCGCGCACGGCGCGAGATGTCCGATCTGCTGTCTCGCGTGGCGCGAACCGCGACGCTGCACCGAGACGGGCAACTCGTTGAAGTGCCGTTGGACGTGATCATGCCGGGTGACCTTTTGATGATCCGGCAGGGTGACGTCGCGCAGGTCGATGGGACCGTGGCAAGCGAACAGGCCATGTTGGATCAGTCTGCTCTGACTGGCGAGGCACTGCCCGTTCGGCTGTCGCGTGGCACCGACGTGATGAGCGGTTCAACCAACGCGGGCGATACATTCGATCTTCGTGCGACCCGCCGGGCGTCCGATAGCACATATGCCGGGATAATAAGGCTGGTCGAGACAGCGCAAAAATCTCGTGCACCGATGACGCGGCTGGCCGATAGTTATTCCTTGCTGTTTTTGGTTGTGACCGTAGCAATGGCGACGGCCGCATGGTGGTTCACAGGCGATCCGATCCGGGCCGTGGCAGTTTTAGTCGTGGCCACGCCGTGCCCGCTGATCTTAGCGGTTCCGGTGGCTCTGGTGGCCGGACTGTCGCGGGCAGCCCGTTTTGGCGTGCTGATAAAGGGCGGAAAGCCGCTTGAAGCGATGGCGCGGATTCAAACATTGATCATCGACAAGACCGGGACGCTGACCGACGGGCGACCGCAGATCGTCAACGTGACCTCATCTGGAACGCTAAGCGAAGACGAAATCCTCTATTTCGCGGCCACCCTCGATCAGGCGTCGCAGCACCCGGTGGCACAGGCCGTCGTCGCTGCCGCCCATGCGCGTGGCATCGTTCTTCCGATTCCCACTGATGTGCTCGAGACACCCGGCGAAGGCGTTTCGGGAACAGTCGACGGACGATCTGTTGTGGTCGGCGGCACCGGGTTCGTCGCGGAGCGGGTCGGGACTGGGGCATCCGATGTGATGACACAGGAACCGGGCGCTGTCGTGGTGTCGCTTGCCGTGGACAGCAGGGCCGCCGGGCGGCTTGTCATGGCCGATGCCTTGCGAGCCGGGACGACGGCCTTGCTGGCGGGGCTCCGGCAGAACGGGATCAGGCGCATTCTGCTGGCAACCGGCGACCGACGCGCTGTCGCGGATGCTGTGACCGAGGGCTTGGGCCTCGACGCCGTCCACGCCGATCTTTCGCCGGATCAGAAGGTGCTGCTTGTTCTGTCCGAGCGCAAGAACGGCCCTGTGATGATGGTGGGCGACGGTGTGAACGATGCGCCAGCACTGGCAGCGGCGGATGTTGGTGTCGCGATGGGTGCGCGCGGCGCTGCGGCATCGGCAGAGGCGGCGGATGTAGTTCTTCTGGTCGATGATCTTAACCGCCTTGTTCCGGGGCTTGCGGTGGCCCGCGGTGCCCGTCGGATCGCGCTGGAAAGCGTCGTCGCTGGCATCGGCCTGTCGGTCGCGGGTATGATCGCTGCGGCCTTCGGTTATTTGTCCCCAGTGCAAGGTGCCTTACTGCAGGAGGTGATCGACGTTGCGGTGATCCTGAATGCGCTTCGGGCGCTCAGAATTGACCCCGGCAAAACGACGGTTTTATCTGGGCCTGACGCCACCGGAAATGAGGTTCTCGACATTTCCACTAAGACCGCATGAAGGATAGGAAGTTAGCGCCACGCTCTCATCCGAAACCACTTTGGCTCTGTTCGCTAACGCAAAAATACCCAGGATCGTCTAGCCTGGACTGCTTTTCGCCATTGATCTACATCAACGACACTACGCGTCGCGTGGGCTAGCTTTGAGGTTAATCTGTGCGGTTACCGCGCTCTCTTTCTTGCGCCTCTGTCGCGCGCAGACAAATTCCAAAGGAGTTCTAGATCATGGCTATCAACGTTGGAACTGTCGACCGCGCAATTCGGCTGGCGCTGGGCGTTGCCCTTATTGCTGCGGCTCTCCTCAGTGGATGGGCTATCTTTGACGGCGCCGTCGTAAAGTATATTACCATAATCGTCGGGCTTGTTCTGGCAGTCACGGGGCTGATGAGGACCTGTCCGGCTTATGCAATTCTCGGCATCCGCAGCTGTAAAGTCTGAGGATGATGGATACCGTCTTTACGCCTTGGCAGTCGCTGGGCGGGGGTGCTCTGATTGGCCTCGCCTCCACACTGCTTATGCTGATGCTTGGCCGCATCATGGGGGCAACTGGTATCCTTGCCGGTCTCCTGACGCCATCAACGTCTTCGGAACAAGGTTGGCGTCTGGCTGTTCTCATGGGGATGGTCAGCGGACCGCTCGCGGTGCTCGCGATCAGCGGGCAGATGCCACTGATTCAGGTGCCTGGTTCGCTGCCGATGCTGGTGGTGGGCG
>JBBKVJ010000009.1:0-19282 GCA_037968375.1 Paracoccaceae bacterium
TTACACCCCCTGCCCGCACGGCGTCGCCGCCGCCGAGATTGCCGCCGCCCGCAAGGTCGGCGCGCGGCTGGTCTGCTTTGGCGACGGCGCCTATCCGATCGCGCTCATGGATATCCCCGATCCGCCGCCGCTGCTTTGGGCACTTGGCGATATCGAGCTTCTGAACCGTCCCGCCATAGCGCTTGTCGGCGCCCGCAATGCCTCAAGTCTTGGCCAGCGGATGGCCAAGTCGCTGGCGCGCGGCATCGACGCTGTGGTGCACGATTCCGCGCTGATGACCCGAACCATTTCCGTGATGGGCGGCGGCGTGGATGTGATCTATCCCGCCGAGAATGTCGGCCTCGCGGCCAAGATCGCCAAAACCGGTCTGCTGCTTTCTGAACAGCCGATGGGGCTGGTGCCTCAGGCCAGCCACTTCCCACGACGAAACCGCATCGTCTCGGGCCTCGCCCGCGCCGTTGTGGTGGTGGAAGCGGCGGCAAAATCCGGCAGCCTGATCACCGCGCGCCTGGCCCTCGATCAGGGGCGCGAGGTGATGGCCGTGCCCGGCCACCCGTTCGATGCCCGCGCCTCGGGCTGCAACATGCTGATCCGCGACGGCGCGGTACTGGTGCGCGGCGCCGACGACGTGCTGGCGGCTTTGGGCGAAATCCCCGCACCACGCGCCAAGGCCGTTGCGACGACGTCTGAAGCAACCAAGGACAACACCGACCCCGAGGTCCGAGATACGACCAAGGCACAGTCCGGACCCGCCGAAAATACCGATATCGGTGGCAGAATCTTGTCCCTGCTGGGCGCCTCTCCGATTGCCGAGGATCAGCTTTTGCGCGACATCGGCCTGTCGGTGCAGACGGTTGCCGGTGAAATTCTGACGCTGGAACTGGATGGCCGGATCGAACGCCGCGCCGGGGGGCTGCTCGCCCTGCGTGGATAACCGGTGATACCCGGCCTTGATATTCTCGCCGGTCTCTGTGCTGCCGCTTCTGCCCGACCAGTATCCTGCGCGGGGTCCGATAACCGTTGAGGCGTGAGAACCGCCCGCCAAAAGCGCGGATTGACATTACAGCCCAAGCCCCCACATCTTGCGCCCCCCGCCGCAAGGCTCTGCCGCGATGCGCATCTTGAAGGGTAGTCAATGCCAGTTGTTGTTGTCGAATCGCCTGCCAAAGCAAGGACGATCAACAAGTATCTCGGCCCCGGCTATACCGTGCTTGCCTCTTATGGCCATGTCCGCGACCTGCCGCCAAAGGATGGCTCGGTCGACACCGAGAACGGCTTTGAAATGAAATGGGAGGTCGCCGCCGACAGCCGCAAGCACGTCAAGGCGATCGTCGATGCGCTGAAAGATCACGACGCGCTGATCCTCGCCACCGACCCCGATCGCGAGGGTGAGGCGATTTCGTGGCATCTGCAGGAAACCCTCGCGTCCAAGCTGAAGGGTGGCAAGACGGTCAGCCGCGTCACCTTCAACGCGATCACCAAGGCTGCTGTAACCGAGGCGATGAAAAACCCGCGCCAGGTCGACACCGCACTGGTCGAGGCCTATCTCGCCCGCCGCGCATTGGATTATCTGGTCGGGTTCAACCTGTCGCCGGTGCTTTGGCGCAAGTTGCCGGGGGCCAAATCCGCCGGTCGCGTGCAGTCGGTCTGTCTGCGCCTGATCGTCGAGCGCGAGATGGAAATCGAAGCCTTCCGCGCCCGCGAATATTGGACCGTGACGGCCCTTCTCGCCACGCCCCGAGGCCAGGAATATCAGGCCCGGCTGACAGTTTTGGGTGGCAATAAGTTAGACAAATTCGACATTTCAACCGGCACTTCGTCCGAGATTGCCGTCCAGGCAATCACTTCTCGAACATTATCGGTGAAGTCGGTCGAGGCCAAGCCCGCCGCCCGCAATCCGTCAGCCCCGTTCATGACCTCGACGCTGCAGCAAGAGGCCAGCCGCAAGTTCGGCATGGGCGCGCGCCAGACGATGAGTGCGGCCCAGCGGCTCTACGAGGCTGGCCATATCACCTACATGCGGACCGACGGCATCGACATGGCGCCCGAAGCGGTGATGGCCGCACGCGATGAAATCAAATCCCGCTTCGGCGCGGATTACGTGCCCGACAGCCCGCGCATGTACAAGAACAAGGCTAAGAATGCGCAAGAAGCGCATGAATGCATCCGTCCGACCGAGATGGGCCAGGATGCCGCCGCACTGAAGATCGCCGATGCCGACCAGCGCAAGCTTTACGATCTGATCTGGAAGCGCACCATCGCCAGCCAGATGGCCGCCGCAAGGCTTGAGCGGACGACGGTCGATATCGCTTCGCCCGATGGGCAGATCGAACTGCGCGCCACCGGACAGGTCATGCTGTTTGACGGTTTCATGAAAGTCTACGAAGAAGGCCGCGACGACGATACCATCGAAGACGATGACAAGCGCCTGCCGCAGATCGCCGAAGGCGAGCCCGCCGAGAAACGCAGCATCAGCCCCGACCAGCATTTCACCCAACCGCCGCCGCGCTATACCGAGGCAACGCTGGTGAAGCGCATGGAAGAGCTGGGCATCGGCCGCCCCTCGACCTACGCCTCGATCGTCACCACGATCCAGGAACGCGAATATGTAACCAAGGACAAGGGCCGCCTGATCCCCGAAGACAAGGGCCGTCTGGTGACCGCCTTCCTGACCAACTATTTCAAGAAATATCTGGAATACGATTTCACCGCTGATCTGGAGGAACAGCTTGACGATGTCTCGGCCGGCAACCGCGACTGGCAAGAGGTTCTGAGCCGTTTTTGGCGCGATTTCACCGCAGCGCTGGCGGAAACCGCCGATCTGCGCATCTCTGAAGTGCTGGAAAAGATCGACGAAGTGCTGGCACCACACATCTTTCCACCGCGCGAGGACGGCACTAATCCGCGGCTTTGCCAGACCTGCGGCACCGGGCGGCTTGCGCTGAAAACCGCGCGGTCGGGCGGCGCCTTCATCGGCTGCTCGAACTATCCCGAATGCCGCTACACCCGCCCTCTTTCCGCCGTGAACGGCGAAGAGGAGGGCGGCGCCGATCAGGTGCTGGGCGAAGATGCGAGCGACGATATCTGGCTGAAGAACGGCCGTTTCGGCCCCTACGTTCAGCGCGGCGAGCCCACCGAAGAGGCCCCGAAACCGCCCCGCGCCTCGCTGCCCAAGGGCTGGGCCCCTGATGCGATGGACCTGGAAAAAGCGCTGCGCCTTCTGGCCCTGCCCCGCCAGATCGGCCTGCACCCCGAAGACGGCGAACCGGTCGAGGCCGGCATCGGGCGCTATGGCCCGTTCGTCAAGCACGGCCGCCTTTACGCGAATCTGCCCGAGGTCGATGAGGTCTTCACCATCGGCATGAACCGCGCGGTCGAAGTTCTGGCGCAGAAACTTGCCACACGTGGCGGCGGACGCGGCGCCGCCGAACCGATCAAGGAGTTGGGCGAGCATCCCGACGGTGGGCCGATCCAGGTCATGCCGGGCCGCTATGGGCCTTACGTCAAGTGGGCCAAAATCAACGCCACGATCCCCAAGGAAACGCCGCCCGAGGCACTGACCCTCGTCGAGGCGCTGGCGCTGATCGCTGAGAAGGCGGCCAGGGGCGGCAAAGGTTCGAAGGGCAAAAAGGCGTCAAAGCCGAAATCGGTCAAGCCCAAGTCCACTAGGAAGAAGCCTACTGCCAAGAAAGCCGCGCCGAAACCAAAGACGTAGTGACGATCTTGACCGCTGGGAACCAATGTGGTTGACCGCTTCCTCACTGACCAAAAGCAGGCTGTCATGCCAAAGCATCGTAATTTCGACGACGCTCCTTCCTTTCGAGCGGACATCTAAGCGCCGTAGGGGTTTCCCATCAGAAACAAACGTCAAAAGCGGCTTGCGGACCATTCGAGGCGGTGAGGTTGTGCTGACCGAGAAACTGGGCCGCAATGACCCCTGCCCATGTGGCTCGGGCAAGTCCTTTCAGGCGCTGTTGCCTGCAAAGCGGCAGGTATGATGGTGCAGAACGGGATGACTACTTTTAGATAGACAGCCCTCTGACCCGGCCATTTGCTAACTGGCCGGGTCGCCCGGTTATTGATGAGCATGCCGCGATTGACTCTGCCCCTCCTCCACGCCAAAAACCGTCGAGCCATTCGGGGGATGCGCATGAAATCCAAGGTCTACGACACCGCCACAGGCGCGCTTGACGGGCTTCTCTATGACGGCATGATGATCGCGGCGGGTGGCTTCGGTCTCTGCGGCGTCCCCGAACTCTTGATCGCCGCGATCAAGGACAGCGGCGTCACCGACCTGACCATCGCTTCGAACAACGCGGGCGTCGATCATTTCGGGCTTGGCCTGCTGCTGGAAGGGCGACAGGTGAAAAAGATGATGTCGTCCTATGTCGGCGAAAATGCCGAGTTCATGCGCCAGTATCTGGCCGGTGAGTTGCAGATTGAGTTCAATCCCCAGGGCACCCTGGCCGAACGGATGCGCGCCGGTGGCGCGGGCATCCCCGGTTTCTACACCAAGACTGGTGTCGGCACGGTGATCGCCGAGGGCAAGGACCACAAGGATTTCGACGGACAGACCTACATCCTGGAACGCGGCATCGTCGCCGATCTGGCTATCGTCAAGGCGTGGAAGGCCGATCCCACCGGCAACGCGATTTTCCGCAAGACCGCGCGCAATTTCAATCCGCCCGCCGCGATGTGCGGCAAGATCTGCGTGATGGAGGTCGAGGAAATCGTGCCGGTGGGCAGCCTCGACCCCGACCACATCCACCTGCCCGGCATCTACGTGCACCGCCTGATCCAGGGCCAGCACGAAAAGCGGATCGAACAGCGTACCGTTCGCCCGCGCCCCGATGGGTCGACCGCCAAGAAGGAGACCACCTGATGGCCTGGGATCGCAATCAGATGGCCGAACGCGCGGCGCGCGAGCTTGACGACGGGATGTATGTGAACCTCGGCATCGGCATTCCGACGCTGGTCGCGAACTATGTCGGCGACAAGGATATCACCCTGCAATCCGAAAACGGCATGCTGGGCATGGGCCCGTTCCCGTTCGAGGGCGACGAGGATGCCGATCTTATCAATGCCGGCAAGCAGACCATCACCGAAGTTGGCCGCACCTCGTATTTTGACAGCGCCACGTCCTTTGGGATGATCCGGGGCGGCAAGATCGCCGCCGCGATCCTGGGCGCGATGGAAGTGGCTGAGAACGGCGATCTGGCGAACTGGATGATCCCCGGCAAGCTGATCAAAGGCATGGGCGGGGCGATGGATCTGGTGGCGGGGGTCGGCCGCGTCATCGTGGTGATGGATCACACCAACAAGGCGGGCGAATCGAAGGTGCTGAAATCCTGCACCCTGCCGCTGACCGGCACCGGCGTCGTCGACCGGATCATCACCAACCTGGGCGTTCTGGACGTCGTCGAGGGCGGGCTCAATATCGTTGAACTGGCCGATGGCGTCAGCGAGGCCGAACTGCGCGCTGCGACGGAGGCGACAATTGTAGACTGACGACGGCATTGCGCGCGAGGTCGGCGAAACCAAGGGCCGCTATGTGCTTCGTCAGGGCGGCGAAGAGGCCGAGCTGACCTATTCGGTCCTCTCGCCCAGCCGTGTGATCGCCGATCATACCGGCGTTCCCGACAACTTTCGCGGCACCGGTGCCGGTCGTGCCCTTGTCGAACGACTGGTCGCCGATGCCCGCGCCGAAGGCGTCACAGTGGTGCCGCTCTGCCCGTTCGTGAACGCGATGCGGCGCAAACATCCAGATTGGGCCGACGTCTTCTCCTGACGACTAGAGCCCCGCCATCGACACCCGGAACACGCAGCCATCGCTGATCAATTCCGGCGGTGTCAGACACAGGCCCCGCGCCACGGTCCAGGCGGCCAGCACTTTCGGCACATAATCCCTTGTCTCGCGGTAGGGCGGTACGCCGCCATGCTTGGCCACCGCGCCCTCGCCAGCATTGTACCCGGCCAGAACCATCATCGGATCGCCGCCGTATTCCTCCATCAGCCAGTCCAGATAGGCGACGCCGCCACGGATGTTCTCGGTCGGGATCGTGATGTCGCTGACGCCGAAACGTTTCGCCGTCGCCGGCATCAGCTGCATCAATCCGGTCGCGCCCTTGTTGCTGACCGCATCCACGCGCCCGGCACTTTCGATGCCGATCACTGCCAGAACGAGTGCGGGCGAAACCTTTGTATTGATCGTGGCCTTCAGGATCTCGGCGCCGTATTTCTCGGCGATACCCTGCATGGATTGCATCCGCGGCGTCGGAACGCCGGTCCCCGCGGGGCCCGCATGCAGCGCCGAAATCGCCTGGCCCAGTCGGCCCGGCGTCGATTGCGACCGGGCAGGCGATACCGCCTCCCAGAACCAGGGATAGGCGGTCGCGGCACCGGGGCTGGCCTGTGGACCATCTGCGGATGGGGCACGCGGTGTCGGGAACGGCTTTAAGGCGGCGATCGCTCGCGCCTGTTCTTCGGGATCAATCTGGACAGTGATGCGCTGCGTCGCGCCAGCCTTGGGCGGTCTCAACCGCTTGGCCGTAGCGCCTGCGGCCAGCGGAATCTGCGCAGTGATCAATGGCGTGTCGCCCGAAACAGCCGCCGCGGATTGGACCACTTCCGGCCGAGCCGCCTCTTGCGCCGTAGCAAGCCCCGATTGAAATGCAAATGCTGCAACTGCCGCAATGGCGGTTTGCCGTCTCATGCCTGCCTCATCATTTATTCTTTATTATTGTCCAATGTATTGGCAGAAATCCGCCGTCAGAGCTACCTCCGAGCAGAGAATCACTATCTGGTGCGACAAGTTATCCACAGGAAACCCTCTTAATGTTGCCAAATTGACACTCCATAACGCGCGCTTTGTCATTTTTTTTACTTACTTTCCAATGATTCGCGCTGGGGTTTCGGCAAATTTCCACCTGCTGGAAAAAGGTCTGAGCACTGCCCAAATCTTGCCTGATTCTACTGGCTTTATCGTTATCCATGCCGAGGCGGAACACTCCGGAGGATGACCGGACATCGACACGCCGCAACGGTTGACTGAACTCTTAGACTGAATCCTTTGGAGGGACCAAACATGACGCTTCACACTCTTATTCAGAACCTCAAGAACGACGAATCCGGTGCCGTGACGGTTGACTGGGTCGTGCTGACTGCCGCGATCGTCGGCCTCGGCATCGCCGTGATCACCTCGGTTGCCGGTGGCGTGACCACGCTGGGCGACAAGATCTCGGCCTCGCTGTCGGCCGGCCAGGTGAATACGCTCTCCGGTCTCGATAGCGCCGCTTCCGGCGGCACTTGATCCGCACTGATCTGTGCGATGACGATTTTGAAGGTGCGGCCATCAGGCCGCACTTTTTTCTGTGTCCCATCTCATTTTTTCCGTTTATCGGCGTTGCTCAGAATAGCTCGAACTTCCAAGGCCAATTCATAACCACGCTGACTCAGGATAGAACTTTAAAGAATCGACCCGCCCTGACGGTCACGGTTCATTACAAAGCACCATCTATCTTCGCGAAATCTGCGCGGCAGCGCCGCTTTCTTGCCCCAATTGCAATCGATAGTTTTCTGACGGCTTCTGCCACAGCCGTATGATGCTGGCATGAAGGGCGACATGTGACATGTGCAGAGCGATAGATACTTTCCTGGCCGACGAAGACGGTGCGGTCACTGTTGATTGGGTGGTCCTGACGGCTGCGATCGTGGCATTAGGTATCGCTATCGTCACATCCATCGGAGTCGGCACCGGCAGCGTTGGTAACGCGATTGGCTCGGGCCTTGCGAACGGCGAGGTCGCCGAGCTCGACTTCCCGACATTCTGACGCCGCGCGCCGAACGGCAGTTGTGAAACAATGCGCCGGTTCACCGCACTCTGACCACAGCGCCGCCATAATCACCTGACATTGTCGTGCATGATCCATGTTGGCATGGTAGACGATGCCGACTCGAAACTGCGGCAAGACAAAGAGGGTGAGAAATGCGTTTGGTCTTCGGGCTCGTGCTTATTTTTGGTTTGGGTCTGGCCGGCTTTGCCGTCTACATGGCGCGAGGCTATATCTCTGAATACGAATCCGCCCTGTTCGCCGAACGTCAGGCCCGCGCTTCCCAGGTTGCCGTCGTCGACATCTATGTTGCCAACCGCACCTTGCGTTACGGGGAAAAACTCACACCAAAAGATGTCAAGCTGATCAAATTTCCCGAATTGTCGCTGCCTGAAGGTCCTTTCCGGGACGAGGCCAGTCTGTTCCCGAACGGCAACGCCGAGCCGCGGGTCGTGCTGCGCGCGATGGAGGCTAACGAACCCATTCTTGCCGTGAAAGTCACTGATCCGGGGCAGGAAGCCGGTGTTTCGGCATTTCTGGCACCCGGTATGCGCGCCTTCACGATCAACGTCGATGTCACCTCGGGCGTGTCGGGCTTTCTAAGCCCCGGAGACCGCGTGGATGTGTTCTGGAGCGGACAGATCGGCGATCAGCAGGTGACCAAGCTGATCTATACAAAAGTCAAGATCATCGCCATCGACCAGATCGCCGACCAGGATCGGCTTGATCCGCGCGTTGCGCGCACAATCACGATCGAGGTGTCGCCACGCGACGCTGCATCCTTCGCCCAGGCGCAAACCAGTGGCAGGCTAAGCCTTGCCCTGGTCGGGGTCTCGGACACCGATGAGATCGTCGGCGATATCGAGATCAACCAGCGCACCCTTCTCGGGATCGAAGAGCGGGTCATCCAACAGCAGCGCGTTTGTACGATCAAACAGCGTAGCGGCGGCGATGTGATCGAAATTCCGATCCCCTGCAACTGACCTCATTTCCGGTACAAGACGAAAGTCACCCGGCCCGCACCTGATCTGGTGTCGGGCCGTTGTCTTTTTGCGACATTTTGCGTGTGTTGCAGGTTATCCACATAAGCTGAGGCCTCCAACATACTGATTCTTGCAAAGATTCACAGTTTAACGCATGGTTGAAAAAAATCATGGGCAAAAAGACCCTCCGACGCGGGCAATCAAGACCCGATTAACAAGCGTGATCAGAGAGGCAGGTCACATGAATATCAAATCGCTTTTCAAAGCGGGATTGCTCGGGTTCGCCGTGAGTATCACCGCCACTGCCGCCGTTCAGGCGGAAACACTACGTATCATGTCCGGCGGTGCTTCGGCTCCGCTGGCCGTCCCGATGAACCGGGCGGTTGTCGTCGAAAGTGACCAGCCTTTTGCTGAGCTTTCGATTGCCAACCCAGGTATCGCCGACATCTCGACCCTTTCGGATCGTTCGATCTACGTGCTCGGCAAGTCGCCGGGCCGCACCACCCTGACAATCCTCGGCCCCGATGGCGCGCTTTTGGCCAATGTCGACGTACAGGTCACGCCCGATATCGCCGAATTCAAAGAGCGTCTGGGCCAGATCCTGCCCGGCGAGAACATCGAGGTTCGCACCGCCAACGACGGCATCGTGCTGTCGGGAACGGTGACTTCGATCCAGAAGCTGGACCGGGCACTTGATCTTGCGCAACGTTACGCGCCGGATCGGGTTTCGAACCTGATGATCGTCGGCGGCGTGCAGCAGGTCCTGCTGCGGGTTCGCTTCGCCGAAGTCAGCCGGTCGGTCTCGAAAGGCCTGAATGGCGGCATCACCGGAGTTGCGCTCGGCAGCGATGTCTCCTTCGACTTTGGCGGTGGCTCGGGACAGATCAACCCCGGCCCGATTGGCTCTACTTCGCAGAACCTTTCATCTGAGGCGGTTGGCCAGTTCAACATTGCAGGCGCGATCGGCGACCTCAGCCTGAACATCCTACTCGAAGCCCTTGAATCAAAAGGCCTCGTGCGCACTCTGGCCGAACCTAACCTAACGGCACTGTCGGGTCAGGAGGCACGTTTCCTCGCCGGTGGCGAATATCCGGTGCCGGTGGCGCAGGAAGACAACAAGGTGTCGGTCGAATTCAAACCGTTCGGCGTCGAGCTGAACTTCACCCCGCGGGTCATCGATGGTGGCCTGATCAACCTGTCGATCGACGCCGCAGTGTCGTCCATTGATCCGACTGTGACGGTGACATCGGGTGGGATCAGTCTGCAGGGCTTTCGTCGCCGGGACACTTCGACCACGGTCGAGCTGCGCGATGGCGAAAGCTTCGCAATCGCGGGACTTCTGCAGGATGACTTTCGGGACAACACCAGCCAGGTTCCCTGGCTCGGCGATATTCCGATCCTGGGCGCCCTGTTCCGAAGTGCCGACTATCAGCGTAATCAGACCGAACTGGTGATCATCATCACCGCTTGCCTGGTCATGCCGACCAGGGGTGATGCGCTGATGCTGCCCACCGATCGTGTGCGGCCGCCTTCCGAGGCCGGACTTTTCCTCTTCGGCGAAATGGCCGGGAACAACCGGCGGGGCGCTGCTGCGGAAGTTGCGCGGCAGGACTTCACCGGTCCCTACGGCTACGTGATGGAGTAAGACACATGCAAAAGCATATCAAAGCACTCCTCTGCGCGGCCAGTGTTCTGGCGATGGCCGCCTGCACCACCGGGTCAAGAACCGAGTTCTACTCGGAGGCGGGCGCAGAAGTCGACCAAGGCGACTTCGGCATCGCGACGATGAACAACATCCTCGCCCACAAGAGGGCGGCATGTACCGGCAAACCCAAGGGCTATATCGTGCCCGAGGGCATCGTGGTTCTCGATCCCAGCAGCCACGTCAGCGCACCGCGCTACCGTCATGCGACGGTTCGGTGTTCGGGCAGACTGGACGGAAAATACGCCAGCGTAATCTACCGTGGCTATGTCGGCAGCGCGACTGAGTTTAGCCAATCGAGCGAAGCCGAGGCAGGCGCGAGCCAGTAAAGAGCCGGCAAAATCCGGCCCAAATGCGGGGCGCAGTGGAAACGATCTTCCACTGCGCCCCGTGATCGTCTTAAAAGACCGAATAATTTCTCTGTTTAGGCCGCAATCTCGCCCCTTTTCAGAATAAGCTTTGCAAGACTGCCATTCCTGACCGCATGATGTCGGGCCGGTGTGTGTGGCAGCCGGAAATGTTACAATGATTTCCGGCGATTCGAAGAAGGAACGCGGTAATGACGACGAAGGTAGCGTTGAGGCCCGATCCCGGCCCCATCGTGGCGTGTACGATCTCGCGCGATGTGCAGAATTTCGACCTCCTTATCGAAGACATGGAGGTCGAGCTTGGGGAGAAATGGGGCGACCTTACCTTCGAGGACGCGATTTCGTTCCTGAACCAGTCCGATGCCCGCAATCTGGAATTCGTCGCCATAGCACTTGGCGCCGAAGACGAGGAAAAGCTTGGCGCAGTCAGCGAGATCATCCGCACCGCCAAGGACAGGAAGATCAAGGTCATCCTGATCGCCGAGGATGTCGGCGCAATGGCGCTGCACCAGCTACTCCGGCTCGGCGCTGATGACTTCTGCCCCTACCCACTGCCCGAAGGCGCGCTGCACGAAGCGATCCAGCGTGTGCGCAAACCATCCGCAGCCTCGAACAAGTCCGTCAATCCCGACGCCCCGGAAGGGGCCGAACCGCAGTTCGCCGGTGGCAACCGGGAAGGCGTGCTGTTGCCGATTCACGGCCTGGCCGGCGGCATTGGCGCCACGACCTTTGCGGTCAATCTGGCGTGGGAACTTGCCACCGTCGTCGAGGAAGGCGGCAAGGACAAGAAAAAGCCGCCGCGCGTCTGCCTGATCGACTTCGATCTGCAGTTCGGCTCGGTCGCAACCTATCTCGACCTGTCACGCCGCGAGGTGGTTTACGAGCTGCTCTCCGATACTTCCGCACTTGATCCCGATAACTTCATGAGCGCGATGCAGGTCTATGAGGACAAGCTTTACGTGCTGTCGGCCCCCGCCGACATGCTGCCCCTCGACATCATCACCCCCGCCGATGTCACGGCGTTGCTGGCGATGGCACGGCGGTTGTTCGATTTCGTCGTGATCGACATGCCCTCGACCGTCGTGCCCTGGACCGAGACGATCCTGTCGTCGTGCCAGATCTATTTCGCGCTGCTGGAACTGGACATGCGCTCGGCGCAGAACACGCTGCGCTTCGTGCGGGCACTCAAGTCCGAGGATCTGCCGTTCGAAAAGCTGCGCTTCGTTCTGAACCGCGCCCCGAAATTCACCGACCTCAGCGGCAAGGCGCGCGTCAAGAGGATGTCCGAAAGCCTCGATATCAAGGTCGAACTGCTGTTGCCCGAAGGTGGGCTGCAGGTTGCCGAAGCCGACGACCACGGCGTCCCTCTGGCGCAAGCCGCGGCCAAGAACCCGCTGCGCCGCGAAATCGCCAAACTCGCGGCCTCGCTCTACGAACTGACGCAGGTCGAAGCGGTCGCCGCTGAATGAGACGGAAGGGTTAGGCCATGTTCTCTCGCTACAAGAAAGACGATGCGAAAAAGTCTGACCCACTGACAACCGAGGTCGGGGCCAGCGTCGCGCTTAAGGAACCCGCTCCGGCGGCGCAGCCAGCGCGGGTTTCGGCCAAGTCGGCCCCCGAGGATCGCGAGAAAAAGCGCAAGGAACGCCTGAGCGATATCAAGGTCGAGCTGCACAAGCGCCTGCTCGACAATCTCAACCTGTCCGCGCTCGAACATGCCACCGAAACCGACCTGCGCCAGGAGATCGCCTCGATTTCCGGCGAAGCACTGGACGAATTGTCCATCGTCCTGAACAAAGACGACCGGAGTTTGCTGTTCAGCGAGCTTTACGACGAGGTAACGGGCTTGGGCCCGCTCGAGCCCCTCTTGAAGGACGATACGATCAACGACATTCTGGTGAACGGCCCGCAGCAGGTCTTTGTCGAACGCAACGGCAAGCTTCAGCTGACCGACACCACGTTCAAGGACGAACGTCACCTGTTGCGGATCATCGACAAGATCGTCTCGGCCGTGGGCCGTCGTGTCGACGAATCCAACCCCTACGTTGACGCCCGCCTTGCCGATGGTTCGCGGTTTAACGCGATGGTGCCGCCGATTGCCGTGGATGGCAGTCTGGTCTCGATTCGTAAGTTCAAGAAGGAAAAGCTGTCGATCGACGAGCTGGTAAAGTTCGGCGCCTTCTCGGAAGAGATGGCCGCCTATCTGCAGGCCGCTGTCGCAACCCGGCTGAATATCATCGTCTCGGGCGGTACCGGTTCGGGCAAGACGACCACGCTCAACGCGCTGTCATCTTTCATCGACAACTCCGAACGCATCCTGACCATCGAGGACACCGCCGAACTGCAGCTTCAGCAGGTTCATGTCGGTCGCATGGAAAGCCGTCCGCCCAACGTCGAAGGCAAGGGTGCGGTCAACCAGCGCGACTGTCTCAGGAACGCGCTCCGGATGCGCCCCGACCGGATCATCGTCGGCGAGACCCGCGGCGACGAGGTGATCGACATGTTGCAGGCGATGAACACCGGCCACGACGGTTCGATGACCACGATCCACGCAAACTCGTCGCGCGATGCCGTCAGCCGTCTGGAAAACATGATCTCGATGGCCGGCATCGACATGCCGATGAAAGCCACGCGTGGCCAGATTTCCTCGGCCGTCAACCTCATCGTGCAGGTCAGCCGCCTGCAGGATGGCTCGCGCCGGATGGTCTCGATCACCGAGGTGACGGGCATGGAAGGCGATGTAATCTCGATGCAGGAAACCTTTCGCTACAAGCGCGTTGGCCTGACCTCTGACGGCAAGATTATCGGCCACTTCACCGCAAATGGCGTCCGCTCGGCCTTTGCCGAACGGTTCCGGCAGTGGGGCTACGACCTGCCCGCCTCGATCTACGAACCCTTCGAACCCTGAGGATGATCCGCGATGCAATTTAGTGCCGCACCTATTATTTACATCCTCATTTTCGTGGGTGTTCTGTTCCTGGTTGAAGGCATCTATTTGTCGATGTTCGGCAAATCGATCTCGCTCAATGCCAAGCTTAACCGCCGTCTCGACATGCTCGAGAAAGGCGCGGGCCGCGAGCAGGTTCTGGAACAGCTTCGCAAAGAGGTCTCGCAGCACGTCAAGGGCGGCGGCATCCCGTTCTACGCGATCCTGGCCTCGAAGGCCCAGAAAGCGGCCATCGCCTTTTCGCCGCGTCAGCTGGTCATGCTGATGGTCGTCTTGTCGGCACTCTCGTTTCTTATGCTGACACTGGCCACTGGCGCGGGCCTTGGCGTTCGGATTCTCGTCGCTCTGACGTTCGGCATCGGCGGCATCTACACCTGGGTCAACCGCAAGGCCAAAAAGCGCCTCTCGATGATCGAAGAACAACTGCCCGATGCGGTAGAACTGATGGTCCGCAGCCTGCGTGTCGGCCATCCCTTCACCTCGGCCATTGCGATGGTGGCGCGCGAGGTGCCCGATCCGCTAGGCACGGAATTCGGGTTGATCAGCGACGAGGCCGCCTATGGCCGTGAAATCTCGGACAGCCTGAAGGCATTGGCCGAACGGATGGACATGCAGGATCTGCGCTTTCTGGCTGTCGCCGTGACGATCCAGTCGCAATCCGGTGGCAACCTGGCCGAAATCCTCGACGGCCTGGCCAAGGTGATCCGCTCGCGATTCCGGCTTTTCCGCCGGGTCAAGGCGATCACCGCCGAGGCCAAATGGTCAGGCATGTTCCTGTCGGCATTTCCGATTGTTGCTATGGTGATGATCAACGTCATCAAACCGGACTACTATGATCAGGTGCGCGACACGCCTGCTTTCATTCCCGCGGCCATCGTCGTCGGCGCGTTTCTGATCATGAACGTCATTTTCATGCGGATCATGGTCAACATCAAGGTCTGAGGGGGCAACGAGATGCTTGAAGGTCTGAACGTCCAGCTAACCGAAATGCTTGGCCCTCTGGGGCCGCTGATTGCGGTCGGCATGCTGGGGATGCTGCTGATCATCCTGACGCTGCCGACGTTCCTCAAAAGGCGTGTCGATCCGCTGGACCGTTTGAAGCGCGAGCGCAAGTCAGGCGGCAAAGGCGACAAAGCCCGGTCGCTCCGCGCCGGCGACAATACCGAACGGTTCGACAGGTTCGCGAACTTCCTCGAACCGCAGGACGAGAAAGAATATTCCGCGACCAAGCTCAAGCTATTGCGGGCCGGCTATCGTGGCAGCAGCGCGGTGCGCACCTACCATTTCGCGCAGTTCGCACTGGGTATCATCCTGCTGTTGTTCGGCATCGTCATCTCAATCATCAAGTCCGCCACTGGCGACCCGTCGATCATCGCCACCATCGCCACCATCCTGGTCCCCGGTTTGTGCGGCTACTACCTGCCGCGCTACTGGGTCGAGCGTCGCGTGCAATCGCGCCGCGAAGAGATTACCAACGGATTTCCCGATGCGCTCGACATGATGCTTGTCTGCGTTGAAGCCGGTCAGTCGCTGGACCAGTCCATCGTTCGCGTCGCGCGTGAAATCAAGGTCGGCTATCCGGCCCTGGCACTGGAATTCGACACCGTGGCCGCCGAACTGAAGGCCGGCAAGGAACGTGTCGCTGTGCTGAAGGACATGTCCGAACGGGCCGGCGTATCGGATGTCTCGTCCTTCGTGACGGTGATGATTCAATCGGCAAGTTTCGGCACCTCGATCGCCGACGCGCTCAGGGTCTATGCGGCAGAGATGCGCGACAAGCGGGTCATGCGCGCCGAGGAAAAAGCGAACGTGCTGCCGACCAAACTGACGCTCGGCACCATGATGTTCACCGTTCCGCCACTTCTGATCATTCTGATCGGGCCGTCGATGTACGCGATCTACACCACGCTGCAGAGCTTCTAACCCGGCATGTATTGCCTGGCACGACGTGCAACGACGCCTATCTTGATCGTTCTCCACCTTGCTGCCTGCGGCCCGCAGGGTGTCGGTCGTGCCGACGGCGACAGCCCGTTCGCGCCTGCCGGCGTTCCCCGTGTCGCCGAGGCTGTCGACGGTCTGGTCGTCGGTCACCGATTGATGGCGGCGGGCGAGTATGAACTGGCTCTCAAGGCCTATTACCGGGCTGCCGCAGAAAAGGGGCTTACCGCCGACGTGCTTTCGGCGATCGGCTCGGCCAATCTGCGGCTCGACCGCATCGGGCTTGCCGAACGGCATTTGCGGCAGGCCGTTGAAAAGGACGAACTGTTCGTCCCGGCATGGAACAACCTGGGCGTCGCGTTGATGCGACAAGGCAAGTACGCCGAGGCGCGCAATGTGTTTCAGACGGCATTCGCGCTCGACAATGGCGCATCGGACGAAATTCGCGAGAATTTGCGCATGGCTATCGCAAATCTCGGCAAACCTGCGTATGATGCTAAACAAGAAAATAATAACTTCCAGTTGGTACGGCGAGGCCAGGGACGCTACGTCATCCTCTCCACCCCAAACTGAGAAGGATCGAGCAGCAAAAAGGACGCAGGCACATGCGCCATTCTCAGATCGTAACTCTGTGCCTAATCGGCACGGTTGCCCTTGCGGGATGCCAGAAATCTTCGGATGCAGAAGTCGAACGCGCGATGAAAAGCGTCAACGCGCTCGATGAATCGAACCTCAGCGACCTGATGCTGACGGCGGCCAGTCCCGACGAAGCGGTGACCTATTTCCGCCGGACACTGGTCGAAAATCCGGATCGCATCGACCTTCAGCGCGGGCTGGCAAAGTCGCTGGTGCGGGCCCAGCGTCCGTCCGAGGCGGCGCCAGTCTGGGGCAAGGTGGTGGCCCATCCAGACGCCAGCCCCGATGACAGTGTCGACTATGCCGACGCCCTGATCCGGGCGAACAGCTGGGATCGTGCCAAGCAGGTGCTCGACAGTGTCCCGCCGACCCACGAAAGCTTCGAACGCTACCGTCTTGAGGCGATGGTTGCGGATTCCAAGAAGGATTGGTCGCGCGCCGACAGCTTTTACGAGACCGCCGTCGGTATGACCACGCAGCCGTCGTCGGTTCTCAACAACTGGGGCTACTCCAAGATGACGCGTGGCGATTATCGCGATGCCGAGCGGCTCTTTACCGAGGCGCTGACCTACGATCGCAGCCAGAAGACCGCCAAGAACAATCTGGTCATGGCACGTGGCGCGCAGGGCAACTATCAGATCCCGGCGATCGAGATGACCCAGGTCGAACGCGCCGAATTGTTGCACACCATGGCGATGACCGCGATCAAGCGCGGCGATGTGTCGATCGGCAAGCAGCTGTTGCAAGAATCCATCGACACCCATCCGCAGCATTTCGATGTCGCCGTCCGCGCGCTGCGCGCTCTTGAAACTCAGCCCGCAGGCTGAGACCTCAGCGTTCTGGAAGGATCAGGGCAATGGCCACACCCGCGCTCGCGGCACTCTGGTTTCTGCCCTTCGTCCTTCCGGTCGCCTTTCTGGTGATCTGGGCCGATCTCAGCCGGATGAAAATCTATAATGAGCTGAACCTGGCGCTGTTACTGGTCTTTCTTCTCGTTGGCCCCTTCGTTCTTCCGTTTGGCGATTGGGCCTGGCGGTTGACCCACCTGCCCCTCGTCCTGGCCATCGGCCTGATCTTGAACCTTGCTGGAATCCTCGGCGGCGGCGACATGAAATTCGCCGCCGCCGCCGCGCCTTTCGTGGCCCGTGCGGATACAACGGCGCTGATGGTCATCCTCGTCGCCGTTATCCCGGCGGCGCTGATCACGCATCGCGGGTTTCGTGCGATCCCCGCAGTGCGCCGCGCGACACCCGATTGGACCAGCTGGAAACGCAACAAACAGTTCCCGATGGGCCTGCCACTGGCACTGGGGCTGATCATCTATCTTGGTATGGCGGCGTGGGTCTGACGTGATCGCCAGCGGCTGTGCTCATGCCCCGCCATAGTGATGCCACTCTTCACTGGCAATTTTCTCGCCAGAGCGTTTCCCTTTTCGGGACAAACGCGTAGATTCCGTGTGCACAAACGACAAGGCGAAGCCCGATGAACATGCATACCTCCCATGTGACGGCGCCTGCAGCGCCTCGCAATCTGTCCGATCTCGGCCTGACACCGGTGATGATGCGCGACATTCTGCTCAAGACAATGTTCCGCATGAACATCGATCAGGTCAGCGAGATCGCGCGCATCTGCGCGCTTCCGGTACCCCTGGCACAGGAATTGGTCGATACCGCGCGCAGCCAGAAACTTCTCGAGGCGACCGGTACGCTCCACGCCAACTCTGGTGGCGAGATGGGCTATCAGTTGTCGGATGCCGGTAAGGCACGCGCACTCGATGCGCTGTCGCAGTCGGAATACTACGGCGCAATGCCGGTACCGCTGAAGGCTTATGAAGAGCAGATGGCGAAGCAGTCGATCCGCAATATCAAGATCACCCGGAACGCGCTTTTGGGATCGATGGGCCACCTGATCCTGCCCGACGAACTGCTCAGCCACCTTGGCCCGGCGGTCACCTCGGGCCGCTCAATTTTGCTGTACGGCCCGCCCGGCAACGGAAAGTCTTCGATCTCGCACGGCATCCGAGACGCCATCGGCGACCGCATCTATGTGCCCCGCGCGGTGGAATATTCCAACCAGGTGATCACCGTCTACGACCCGATCGTGCATTCCAAGGCCACCGAGCAATCAGACGATCCGGCCTCGATCCGCCGCAGCGGCACACGCTACGACAGCCGCTACATCTTTTGCGACCGACCGACGGTGATAACCGGCGGCGAACTGACGCTGTCGATGCTGGATCTGAACTACAACCCGACCGCGCGGACCTATACCGCCCCCTTGCAGATGAAGGCGTCGGGCGGAATTTTCATCGTCGACGACCTTGGCCGCCAGGACGAGCCGCCGCAAGCGCTGGTCAACCGCTGGATCGTGCCGCTCGAGATGAACTACGACATCCTCACGCTGCAATCGGGCGAAAAATTTGTGGTGCCGTTCGATACTCTGGTGATCTTCTCGACGAACTTCCACCCGAACGAGATTTTCGACGGCGCCGCCCTTCGCCGGATCTTTTTCAAGATCAAGATCGACGGACCGGATCAGGAGGATTTCCTGAAGATCTTCGCGATGGTGGCACGCAAAAAGGGTATCCCGCTTGAGGAAAAGGCGCTTCTGCACCTGCTCAAGGTCAAATATCCGACGATCAACCACAATTACGCGAACTATCACCCGGTTTTCCTGATCGACCAGATGATCTCGGTCTGCGATTTCGAAGGCCTCCCATATCAGATGACGCCCGAACTGATCGACAGGGCCTGGGACAACATGTTCGTGCGCGAAGAAAACATCGCGCGCTAGACCAGATCGGTGGCC
Organism: Paracoccaceae bacterium; assembly: GCA_037968375.1. Taxonomy (GTDB): domain Bacteria; phylum Pseudomonadota; class Alphaproteobacteria; order Rhodobacterales; family Rhodobacteraceae; genus CANNFR01. Next base: position 19,212 of record JBBKVJ010000009.1, read on the forward strand.
CTCCCGCCCCTCGTCACGGGGCCGGATGGCCCCGATCCTCGGGTTGGGCATGGCCGCGCGGGGCCTTGCCC
>JBBKVJ010000010.1:0-12580 GCA_037968375.1 Paracoccaceae bacterium
ACCATAGCTTGACCGCCTGCCAGTGGATCAGCGCCAGCACCCGGCGCGATCCGAACGGGCGGCGCAGGCAGGCGCGCAGGATGCCCGCGTTGGTCAAGGGCTTGCGCGCGCCGGTCAGCGTCGCGATCAGCCCGCCATTGCCCTGGCTGTAGTCGATCCAGACGCCGATCCTGTCGGGCCGGATGTCAAAGCGGAAGGTGTAGCCGCCAGAGGCGGGCTGAAACGGCGAGACATGCAGGAATTTCCGTGCCGTCACCGTATCCTCGCGCGTCAGGGGTTGCAGATCATCGCGGTGACACAGATAGGAATGCCGGTCGCCAAAGGTGTTCGACACTTCGGCAATCACCACCCGCAACGCGCCCGCAGCATCATGGCAAAGCCAGAAACTGACCGGGTTGAAGACATGCCCCATGACCCGAGGCTGCGCCAGCAATTCGACCCGGCCCGTCACCCCTGGCGCATGCCCGGCCAGCACATCGCGCACCCAAGCCGCGCCGCGCCCGGCCTTCGGCGCGCCGCCATGATCGCTACCCTGCAGCGACGCCAGATTGCCCCGGTTCAGCGAAAACAGACCCGGCCCGCGTGGCCGCGCCTCCGGCTCGAGCAGCACATAGTCGATCGAATAGCGGAACGCGTTTTCCACCGCGCCGCGCCGCCCGTGAAAGGTCTGGCCTGCGATATGATCAACGCCGCTCACGCCGCTGCCAGACCGGGCGTCTCGGCCAGCCGCATCGCGTCCACCACATCGACAGCCGAGGCCAGCCCGTCCTCGTGAAATCCGTTGCGCATCCAGGCGCCGCAGAACCAGGTCCCCCGCGTGCCGTTCGTCGCGCGGATCGTCTGTTGCGCCTGCAGCGCGCCCAGATCGTAGATCGGATGCGCAAAAGTGACCTGATCGTAGATCAGCTCTTCGCGGATAGTGCGCGTCGCATTCAGCGTCACGAACATCGGGTCGTCCTTCGGGATCGGCTGCAGCGAATTCATCCAGTAGGTCAGGTCGATCCGGTCACCCCTTCGCCCCCCCTCTTCGGCATAATTCCACGACGACCAGACGCCGCGCCGCCTGGGCATCAGCGCGGTATCGGCATGCAGCACCGCCTCGTTCGGCTGATATTTCACTGCCCCCAGCGCGGCACGCTCGACCGGCGAGGCATCGGCCAGCAGCGCCAGCGCCTGATCGGCATGGCTGGCAAAAACCACCTCGTCGAACGCCTCCCAATCGCCGCCCGCTGGTTTGACCTCGACCCCTCCCGGCACCCGGCGCACTGCGCTGACCGGCGTCGCAACCCGGATATCGATGCCCGCCCTGCGCATGGCCGCCTCCAGCCGCGTCACATATTGCACCGATCCGCCCTGAACCGTGAACCACTGGTGCTGACCGGTAGCGCTCAACAGCGCGTGGTTCTCGAAGAAGCGGATCATCGCCTCGGCCGGGAAATCGAGGATCTTGTCCACCGGCGACGACCAGATCGCCCCCGACAACGGCAGAAGATAGTAATCGCGGAACCAGTCACCCAGCCGCATCCGGTCAACCAGCCCGGCCACCGTCTCGCCGGGATCGCGGGCCGAGGTCGCGGCGCGGGCGTTGAACCGCAAAACATCGCGCATCATCCCCAGAAACCGGGGCCGGGCCAGGTTCGAGGTCTGCGCGAAAACCGCCTTGAGGTTGCGCAGCCCGTATTCGATCCGGCCCCCGTCGATCGAGGCGCCAAAGCTCATGTCGCTTTTCGCAACCGGCACGTCCAGTTCGTCGAACAGCCGCAGCAGATGCGGATAGTTGGCGCGGTTGAACACGATGAATCCGGTATCGACCGGCTGATCGCGGCACTTGCCCGCCATCACCGTGCGGGCATGACCGCCCAGCCGGGCCGCAGCCTCATACAGAACCACCCGATGCGACCCGGCCAGCATATGCGCCGCGCCCATGCCCGATATCCCGGCACCGATCACGGCAATCCGCTTCGGCGCGGCGGTAAAGGTCTCGAATGGCATAGGGTGCGGTTCCTTGCGTGCGGGTCATGTCCTGTCCCATTTACGCAGCTCGTTGGAAAGTGGATTAGTTTTAGCTCAAGACTGATCCAGACCCAGCGGCATCGCGTATCATGGGTATGCTTGCCGAACCGGACATCTCCCGACCGATGGTCGCTGCCTGCCACCTATCCGCCTTTCATGCGCGGAAATCGCGCTATATGAGGCCGGAAGGAGCGTCAGGCACGGTGACAGAACCGCACGAACCGGGATGGGCTGATGCCGTTAGGCGGATCGGGGCCGACAAGGATCGGGCCGCGTTCGCCGAGGTATTCCGGCATTTCGCGCCGCGCGTGAAGGGCTTCCTGATTAAGTCCGGCGCCAACCCCGCACTGGCCGAGGACTGCACCCAGGATGTAATGGCGACGCTCTGGCGCAAGGCCCAGCAATACGATCCCGTCCGCGCCAGCGTGGCGACATGGATCTTCACCATCGCCCGCAATCGCCGCATTGACGCGCTCCGCAAGGAACGCCGCCCCGAACCCGAAGATCTGCCCTGGGGTCCCGAACCTGAACCCGACCAGACCGATGTTTTGGTGCTGCAGCAAGAAACCCTGAAACTGGGCCAGGCTTTACGCCAACTGCCCGAAAAGCAGCGCCTGCTGATCGAACGCGCCTATTTCGGCGACCTGTCCCATTCCGAGATCGCCGACGAGACCGGCCTGCCGCTCGGAACGATCAAGTCCCGTATCCGTCTGGCGCTGGACAAGCTGCGCTTTGAGATGAAATGAAGAGCATGACAGAGATCAAGCATCACCTGACCGACGCACTTTTGATGGGCTATGCTGCGGGCGCCCTGCCCGAGGCCTTTAGCCTTGTCGTCGCCACGCATATCTCGCTTTGCGATGACTGCCGGGTGCGGGCCTCGGCCTACGATGCGCTGGGCGGCTCGGTTCTGGATGAGGCCCCGGGCATTGCGCTGGCTGACGACAGCCTTGAGGCAACGCTGGCGCGGATCGTCGTCAAGTCGCCCGAGGCCCCGGTCGCCATGCGTCAGGGCATCCTGCCCGGCCCGCTGGCCGGTTATGTCGGCGGCGGCCCAGAGGCGGTGAAATGGCGCCGCATTGCGGGCGGCGTCGAACAGGCGATCCTGCCGACCTCGCGCCGGGCCAGCGCGCGGCTTCTGAAAATCCCCGCCGGCGCTGCGGTGCCCGATCACGGCCACCGGGGGATGGAGTTGACGCTGGTTCTGCAAGGCGCCTTTCGCGACGCCACCGACCGCTTCGGCCCCGGCGATATCGAGATCGCCGACGAGACGCTGACCCACACGCCGGTCGCCGAGGTGGGTGCCGACTGCATTTGTCTGGCCGCCACCGACGCGCCGTTACGGTTCAGCGCACTATTGCCGCGCCTGGCGCAACCGTTCTTCCGGATCTAGGCGGGGGTGGGCGACGGAAACCCTGTTCTTGCTACGAAGGGCGGCGGCTGATCGCGGGCTGCCGCTGCAACGACAAAGGTCGCCGGTTTACGGTCGAGCTTCGCCTGAACTCATTCGTCGCGACAACGTCACCATAGCCGCTGCCCGGGCCGCATGCGCGGCTGTTCCGGGCGGGTGCCTGGTTCAAGCGTCACATCAGCGGGAACTTCGCGCCGAATTGTGGGCGCGTCCAATTCCGCCTCACTCGCCCGCCTTGGCCAGCGGCACCGGCATCACCGCATCCGGCGCCAGCTCCTCAAAGTCGAAATTGTCCAGCCGCTCGGCGCGCTTGCCCGCCCGCTCGGCGGCCGTGCTGATGCCGTCCAGATCGTCGCGCGCCTGCCGAAAATGAGTGTCCAGCTTGCCGACCCGTTCCACCACGATCTCGACATCGCGGTGCAGCATCTTCAGCGTCTTGCGGATCGCTCCCGCCTGCTCGCGCATCCGCGCGTCCTTCAGGATCGCCCGCATCGTATGCAGCGTCGCCATGCAGGTCGTCGGCGACACGATCCAGACCCGGGCGGCAAAACCGTCGCGCACCACTTCGGGGTAATTCGCGTGCAATTCGGCATAGACCGCCTCGGACGGCAGGAACATCAGCGCCCCGTCCGCCGTTTCGCCCTCGAGGATATAGCGTTCGGCAATCGCCTTGATATGCGCCCGCACCGCCACCCGCATCGCGCGGCCCGCCTCGACCAGATCACGCTCGGTCTTGGCCGCTCGCAACGCCTCATAGGCCTCCAGCGGGAACTTCGCATCGACCACAATCGGCCCCGGCGGGTTCGGCAGATGGATCAGACAATCCGCCCGCCGCCCGTTGGATAGCGTCGCCTGCATCGTGTAGGCATCCGCAGGCAGCGCCTTGCCGACGATGTCGTGCAGCTGAATCTCGCCAAACGCCCCCCGCGTCTGCTTGTTCGACAGGATGTCCTGCAGCGACAACACATCGCCCGACAGTTTCTCGATATTCGACTGCGCGCGGTCGATCGTGGCCAGACGTTCCTGCAATTCGGTCAGGCTTTTGGTGGTCTTCTCCGAGGAACCCGACAGCGTGTCCTTCATCCGCTCCTGCAGGTCCGACAGCGACCGCGCCGATTTCAGCGCATTGTCGGCCAGCCGTTCGGCAACCTGCACCTGCACCTCGGCCAGACGCATCTCCATCGTCCGCAGCGTGCGTTCCTGCGCCGTCGCCTGCGCATCGCTGACAGTGCTGATATTGCCCATCAGCTGATGCTGGCCGTGGCCGAGCATCCGCACCTGATCGCCCATTGCCCCCATCTCGCGGATGAACGGCTCGACCATACGCGCCGCCTGACCGGACCGGCGCACCGTCATGACAAGCAGGATGAGCAGCACCAGCAGCACCGCCGCCCCGGCCAGTGCGGCAATCACCAAAGGGTCGCTAAAGCTGTAACTCTGGCCGCCGATCTTGATCATGTCCGCCCGAACAGCCGCTCGATATCGGCCAGCTTCAGCTCGACATAGGTCGGCCGCCCGTGGTTGCACTGGCCCGAATGCGGCACAGCCTCCATCTCGCGCAGAAGCGCGTTCATCTCTTCACCCCGCATCCAGCGCCCCGAGCGGACCGAGCCGTGGCAGGCGATGCGGCTGAGCACCGCCTCGATCCGCGCCTGCACGCCGAGGCTCTCGCCCGCGTCGGTCAACTCGTCCAGCACATCACGGATCATTGCCGCCGCATCGACGCGGCCCAGAATTGCGGGCACCTCGCGCACGGCGATCGCCGTGCCGCCGAAATTCTCGATCACCAGGCCCAGCCGCGCCAGTTCCTCCGCCGCCTCCATCAGCCGGGCCAGATCACCTTCGCTGAGGTCCACGATCTCGGGGATCAGCAGGGCCTGTGCCGCGACGCCGTTTTCGGCCATCTGGCGTTTCAGTTTCTCATAAACCAGCCGCTCGTGCGCGGCGTGCTGATCGACGATCACGATGCCATCGGCAGTCTGCGCGATGATGTAATTCTCATGCACCTGCGCCCGGGCGGCACCCAGGGGGTGGTCGGTCGACTCGAGTGCTATATCCTCGACCCGCGCCATCAACGGCGCGGCCTCTGCAAAACCGGGCGCCTGCGCGGCATAGGCGGCGCCAAGCGCGCGGGACGAAGGCCGGTCCATCTGGTAAATCCGGGCACCCACCGGCTCGGCCCGCATCGCGCCCAAGGTCGCGCCGCCGACGGTCGACGACGCGCGATGCCCCGCCTCTGCCAGTGCATGACGCAGCGCCGACACGATCAGCCCGCGCGCCAGTCCCGGTTCGCGGAACCGCACCTCGGCCTTGGCGGGGTGTACGTTCACATCCACCAGATGCGGGTCGCAATCAAGGAACAGCACTGCCGCCGGATGCCGGTCACGCGACAGGAAATCGGCATAGGCGCCGCGCAAGGCGCCATACAGCAGCTTGTCGCGCACCGGGCGGCCGTTGACGTAAAGGTATTGCGCCACCGCAGCGCCGCGCGAATAGGTCGGCAGGGCGGCATAGCCGGTCAGGTGAAACCCCTCGCGCTCGGCATCGATCCGCAAGGCGTTTTCGGCGAAATCCGTGCCCAGCACCCGGGCCAGCCGCCCGTGCAGGGCATCGAACAGATCGCCCGCCTCGGCATCGGCGCGGAACACCACGCGGCCTTCGCCGCCGTCACTGCAATCGCGGAGCGTGAAGCTGACGAACGGCTCGGCCATCGCCAGCCGCTTGATGACATCGGCAATCGCCTGCGCCTCGGCCCGGTCGGTGCGCAGAAACTTAAGACGCGCCGGCGTGGCGTAAAAGAGGTCGCGCAGTTCCACCACCGTGCCACGCGTCAGCGCGGCGGGTTTCACCGGCGCCATCCGTCCGCCTTCGACGGCGATCATCGCCGCTCCCGCCTCAGACCTGTCGCCTGCGCGCGAGGTAATCGTTAGCCGCCCGACAGCGCCCAGCGAGGGCAGGGCCTCGCCCCGGAACCCGAAGCTGTGGATATCCAAGAGGTCCGATCCGTCGATCTTCGACGTCGCGTGACGGGCCAGCGCCAGCGGCAATTCGTCCGGACCCATACCGCAGCCATCATCCGCCACCCGGATCAGAACCTTGCCGCCCTGCGCATAGGTCACATCGACCCGCCGCGCCCCCGCGTCGAGCGCGTTCTCGACCAGTTCCTTGACCGCCGAGGCCGGCCGCTCGACCACCTCGCCCGCCGCAATCCGATTGATCGCAGTCTCGTCAAGCTGCCGGATCACCGGGCGGGCCGGAGCCTCGGCATTCAGCATGTTGGGGCTAGGGTTGCGCATGACACCATCAGTAGCAGGCCCGGCCTGAGTCGGGCAAGCGCGCATCATGGTTTTCGTAGGGTTGGGGCTCTGCACATCGCTGGCGCGCACAGCATCGGCCAACTACAGTCTGGACAAGCCGTAGTAATGAATCCGCATGATCACCAAAACGCCACTCGACACATTGCCCCGGATCAAGCTCGCCAAGCCGCGATCAGCCACGAAATCAGCGGCTTCCGAAGCTGTGGTTTTCGGCGGGACAAGCCTTCTGTCCGCCGCCAGCCGTGCGGTTGATCTTGCCCCGCACGATAAGATCGCCCTGCTGACCTTCTTGCATGTCCGCCTGCACGCCGCCGACAATGCCCGTGACCGCGCAAAATGGTTCGGCGGCGGTCTTTATAATCGCCTGACCGGTGACCAGCCCAACTATGTTCCGTTGTCCGGCACCCATGCGCGGCAAACACTCGCCCTGATCGGAGTTAACACCGCCGACGTCATCGTGCCGTCCGTCGATTATGTGCTGCGCTACGATGTTGTCGACAAGCCCGCGATGTCCTGTGGAAGGAACTTCAACCTTAGGATAAGGTTCAACCCCACCCTCAGGGCGCCGCCTCTACCCCCTCCGGACTGCCCACCACCACGAATGTCAGCGCCCCGGGCTGCAACAGACGCGCCGCCACCCGCTTCACATCCTCCAGCGTCACCGCCTCGATCTCGGCATTGCGGGTCTCGATGTAATCCATCGGCAGACCCTCGGTCTGCATCCCAGCGAGTATCCCCGCAATCGTCGCATTGCCGTCGAAACGCAAAGGATACGACCCGGTCAGATAGGTCTTCGCCACCTCCAACTCGGCCTCGGTCAGGCCTTCCGCCGCCGCCTTCGCCCATTCCGCGCGCACCACCTCGATGGCTTCCGCCACCCGGTCATTGGCGCTGGCGAACTGGCCGATATGGGTCTCGGCAAGGTCCATCGGTGCCAGATAGCTGCCGATCCCATAGGTCAGCCCGCGCTTCTCGCGCACCTCGGTCATCAGGCGCGAGGAAAAGCCCGAGCCGCCCAGCACCTGGTTCAGCACATAGGCCGCGAAGAAATCCGGATCGAACCGCTCGATCCCCTCATGACCGAAGACCACCACCGATTGCGGCGTGTCGAACGGCACCACGTCGATGCCGCCGTCCAGCGTCACCTCGGCCTTGTCGGGCATCGGCGCGCCGGTCTCGGGAAAGCCGCCCAGCAGCCGGTCCAGCAGCGGCCCCAGTTCCGCCGCCGTGATATCGCCGACAACGGCCACGAACATCCGGTCACGCGCCATCACCCGGTCCTTGGCGGCGATCAGATCGTCGCGGCTCAGCCCCGCCACACTGTCCAAGGTGCCGTCCTGCGACGCGCCATAGGGATGATCGCCAAAGGCGATCGCATCAAACCTGGCCGCCGCAATGGCATTCGGGTCAGTCGCATCCGAGCGGATGCCCGACTGCACCTGACCGCGCACCCGCTCGACCGCGTCATCGTCGAAGCGCGGTTCGATCAGGGCGGTGCGCAAGAGGTCCACCGCCTGATCCCGAGTTTCGGTCAGCATCGAGGCCGACACCACCATCGTATCGTCGTAAAGGCTGAACCCGAACCGCGCCGCCAGCGCCTCGGCCGCCTCCGCGAAGTCGCGCGCGTTGAGATCGGCGGCGCCCTCTTCCAAGAGCCCGGTCATCAGGTTGAGCGCGCCGCGCTTGCCCGGTGCATCCAGGCTGGACCCGCCCTTGAAACGGATATCCAGCGCCACGAACGGGATCGAATGTTCCTCGACCAGCCAGGCGGTGATGCCGCCGGGCGAGGTCACTTCCTGGATCTCGACCGCCGCCTGCACGGGCCACGCCACACAGACCGCGAAGACCGCGAAGACCGCGAGAATCGCCCGGATCATTGCATCACCTCGCCGCTTTCGGATGTCATCAGCCACCCGGTCACCGCCCGTTTGCGGTCGAACACCTCCGCCGCCGCCGCCATCACCTGATCCTTGGTGACTGCGTCCAGAACCGCAGGCCAGGCCTCGATATCGGCCAGTGTCAGGCCTGAGGTCAGGCCCGCGCCATAGCGCCGCGCCAGCCCCTGAATATCGTCCTCGGCATAAATCTGCGCCGCCCGGATCTGGAACCTGATCCGCTCGAACTGCGCATCGTCGATGCCCTCGGCCATGAACTCGGCCAGAACCCGGTCCATTGCCGCCTCGGCCTCGGCCAGGCTGACGCCCTCGACCGGGAACACGCCGACGCCGAACGTCGTGTCGTCCAGCGAATCGCCGGAATAATAGGCCGTCGTGTAGACCGCGATCTGGGTTTCGAACTGCAGCTTCTGGCCCAGCACCGACGTCGCCCCGGACCCGCCCAGGATCTCGGCCAGATAGGTCAGCGCCGCGGCCTTTTCCTGTGCGCCGGGATCGCGTTCAGGGGCCAGATAGCTGCGCAGGACATAGGGCTGCGCGACGCGCGGATCGGCGTAGGACATCCGTCGCTCGGCCAGTTGCGGCGGCTCTTCTGGGCGAACGCGTGGCACGATATCGGCAGAAGGTTCCAGCGGCCCGTAATATTGCTCGGCCAGCGCCTTGACCGCATCGGGATCGACATCCCCCGCAACCACCAGGATCGCGTTGTTCGGCGCATAGAACCGCCGGTAGAAATCGAACGCATCGTCGCGGGTCAGGGCCATCATCTCGTGCTTCCAGCCGATGATCGGGATGCCGTAGGCGTGGTTCAGATACTGCGCTGCCCGCCGCTGTTCGGAGAAAATCGCGCCGGGATCATTCTCGACCCGCTGGTTCCGCTCTTCCAGGATCACCGCGCGTTCGGTCACGACATCCTCTTCGGTCATCTGCAAGCCACGCATCCGGTCGGCCTCCAGCTCCATCATCAGCTCCAGCCGGTCGGCGGCGACGCGCTGGTGATAGGCGGTGTAGTCGAGCGAGGTGAAGGCGTTGTCCGAGCCGCCGTTGATCTCGACCAGATCGGAAAACTCGCCCGCAGCCCGGGTCTCGGTGCCCTTGAACAAGAGATGTTCCAGAAAATGCGCAATCCCGGACTTGCCCGCAGGTTCATCCGCCGCACCGATCCGGTACCACAGCATGTGCACGGCGACCGGCGCGCGGTGGTTCTCGATCACCACCGCCTCAAGACCGTTCTCCAGCGTGAAGGTAGTGATCTCCTGCGCCGCCGCAGGCAGAGTGGCAGGCAGGGCTGCAAACAGGGCCAGCGCAAGGCCGGTCAGGCGGGCAAACATCGGCATCCTCCTCATCGCGATGGTGGGCAAGAGTTACGCCGCCCGGTGCGGGGATCAAGCCATGCTGTCGGATATGTGAGCGGGCTCAGTAGTCTATTTCGGGGTCCGGCGGCGCCGATGGCGTGCGCACACCGGCGCGGCGCCAGCGCTCAAGCTCGGCATGCTGGTCGAGGCTCAGCTTCTCATAGGCGCGGAAATAGACGTTCACGTTGAAAATCCGCTCCATGATCCGGCCATCGTTGCGGCGCCGGAACTCCAGATCGGCGGCGGCCAGTTCCGACCGGATCGCCGGCGACACACCCAGCCGCGCAGCATGGCTGACCAGCGCTCCGTCGCCGGCACCGATGCCGCTGCCGGTCCGCACCAGCGCGCCCGGGTTGCCGCCCAGCGATGCCACGGCATCGGCCTTGGGTGTCGGATCAACCAGATTGCTGCCACCCGGCGTCGGTTCCGGCAGGGCTGCATAGCTTTCTGGCGCCTGCAACGGCTTGGTCGGCAGAATCGCGAACTCATCCGGTGTCGTGACATTCGAGCGGATGTTCAAAAGCTCTGGCTGACGCTTGTCGCCACAGGCCGACAGCAGCGCCGCGGCCGCGATGATCATCACAATATTCGCCTGGGCCATGCGCCTCATCCTCGGCTCTCCTGCACGTCTGGGACCTCGTTTAACCGATTGAACCGGGCGCGTCACGGGGTCTTCTCCCGATCCATGAACACAATCAGCCCGATCGCGCCGACAAAGATTGCCACATCGGCCACGTTGAACGCAAAGGGGTTGCGAATTCCGCAGCACGACATGTTGATGAAATCGGCGACAGCGCCGTAGATCAGCCGGTCGATCACGTTGCCCAGCGCGCCGCCGATCAGGAACCCCGCCGCGACCCGCACGATGGGGCGGCGCGGTTCGCGGCGGATCCAGAAGAACACCCAGCCCGCAATGATCAGCGCAATCGCGATCAACAGCCACCGGGTCAGATCGCCGCTGTCGGCAAACAAGCCGAAGTTGACGCCTTCGTTCCACGCCATGCGCAGGTTGAAATAGGGATGCAGGACGTTGATCTCGTGCACCGTGGCCAGCCGCAGAGTGTGGACGACATAGTATTTCGTCGCCTGATCCAACAGGAACACGATCAGCGCGATGATAGAGATAAGGCGCATGGACTGGGATGGGTGCATCGCGAACCTCAATGCCGGAAATGCCGCTGGCCGGTGAACACCATCGCCAGCCCCGCCTTGTCGGCAGCAGCGATCACATCGGCGTCCTTGACTGAACCGCCGGGCTGGATCACCGCTGTGGCGCCCGCGCCTGCGGCGGTCAGAAGGCCATCGGGAAACGGAAAGAACGCGTCCGAGGCGACGACCGAGCCTTCGGTCAGCGGTTTCGCCAGCCCCAGCGCCTCGGCCATGTCCTGCGCTTTTCGCGCCGCGATCCGGGTCGAATCGACCCGGCTCATCTGACCCGCACCGATGCCCACCGTGGCACCACCCCTGGCATAGACGATGGCGTTCGACTTCACATGTTTGGCAACGGTCCAGGCGAACAGCAGATCGGCGATCTCAGCCTCCGAGGGCGCGCGACTGGTCACCACCCTCAGGTCGGCGGCGGTGATCCGCCCGCTGTCGCGGTCCTGCACCAGAAAGCCGCCCGAAACCTGCCGCCAGCCCGCCCCCGACGCTGTCGGGTCGGGCAGTCCCGATGTGGTCAACAGGCGCAGGTTCTTCTTGCCCGCAAAGACCGCGCGCGCGTCGTCATCGGCGCCCGGCGCGATCACCACCTCGGTGAAGATCTCGACAATCGCCCGCGCCGTATCGCCGTCCAGGGGCCGGTTCAGCGCCACGATCCCGCCGAACGCCGAGGTCCGGTCGCAATCATAGGCCCGCCCGTAGGCCTCGGCGAGGCTTGCCGCCCGTGCCACGCCACAAGGATTGGCATGCTTGATGATCGCGCAGGCCGGGCCATCCTCGGGGCGGAACTCGGCCAACAGTTCGAACGCGGCATCGGTATCGTTGATGTTGTTATAGCTCAGCTCCTTGCCCTGATGCTGCTCCGCCGTGGCAACACCGGGCCGGTCCGAGCCATCGCGGTAGAACGCCGCCGCCTGATGCGGGTTCTCGCCATATCGCAGGCTCTGCGCCAGCACCCCCGCAAAGGCGCGGCGCCGGGGCGTGGCCTCGCCAATCGCCCCGGCCATCCAACCTGACACCGCCGCATCATAGGCCGCCGTCCGCGCATAGGCGCGCTCAGCCAGCGCCTGCCGAAAGGCCAGTGTCGTCGCACCGCCCTGCCGGTCGATCTCATCCAGAAGCGCCGGGTAATCCCCGGGGTCCACAACCACGCCCACGAACGCATGATTCTTCGCCCCGGCGCGAATCATCGCAGGCCCGCCGATGTCGATGTTCTCGACCGCCTCATCGTAGCCCGCCCCCTTGGCCACCACCGCCTCGAACGGGTAAAGATTGACCACCAGAAGGTCGATCGCCCCGATCCCATGCGCCGCCATCGCCGCGCAGTGTTCGGCATTGTCGCGCAGCGCCAAAAGCCCGCCATGCACCGCCGGATGCAGCGTCTTGACCCGCCCGTCCAGCATCTCGGGAAACCCGGTGAGCTCGGCG
>JBBKVJ010000011.1:0-5445 GCA_037968375.1 Paracoccaceae bacterium
ATACAGGGAACTTTCTTCCTTTATGCGTGGGAGCCGGCGGGAAACCGGGTCGAGATTGCCAATGCCGGTGCGCGTCTGATCCTTGCCCCGGATTGGCATCCGGTGACCTGGACCGAGGCCGAGCGAAAGAAGGGGCAGGCCTGGGGGCTGAAGACGATCGAAAGCTTTCACACCCACGGCACGCCCCCGGTTGGAAAGTAGTTGTCGGAGAGTAGATCATGACCAAAACCGCCCTTGTGATATCCGCCCATTCCGCCGATTTCGTCTGGCGTTGCGGCGGCGCCATCGCGCTGCACCAGGAGCTGGGATACGACGTGACAGTAGTGTGCCTGTCCTTTGGCGAGCGCGGCGAAAGCGCCAAGCTGTGGAAGCAGGAAGGCATGACGCTGGAAAAGGTGAAGGCCGCGCGCAGGATCGAGGCCGAGAACGCGGCCAGGGCCCTGAATGTCCATGACATCCAGTTTTTCGACCTCGGCGACTACCCGCTTGAGATGGATCGGGACGCCAAGTACCGTCTGGTCGATGTCATCCGGGCCGTTCAGCCGGCATTCATTATGAGCCATTCGCAGTACGATCCCTACAACACCGATCACATGTACACCGCCGGCGTGGCGCTCGAGGCGCGGATGATCGCACAGGCCTGGGGACACAATCCCGGCGAAAAGGTGCTTGGCGCGCCGCAGCTCTATCTCTTTGAACCGCATCAGACCGAGCGGGTGGGATGGAAACCGGACGTGTTTCTCGACATTACACCGGTCTGGGACAGGAAAAGAGCCGCCATCGAGTGCATGGAAGGCCAGCAGCACCTCTGGGACTACTACACCAACGTCGCCGAGAACCGCGCCAACCATTTCCGCCGAAATTCAGGCGGCCAGTCCGGCGGCCGCGCAGCAAAATACGCGGAAGGGTTGCAGTCGGTTTTCCCGCGCACCGTGGACGAACTCTGATGGCTGTCGTCGTTCAGAACATTGCACGCGCCGACCCAGATGTCGTTGCCAGTTTGGCAGAGGCAGGTGTCTCGACTGTGCACGAAGCGCAGGGGCGAAAAGGTTTGCTGGCCTCGTTCATGCGGCCGATCTATCCCGGTGCCCGCATCGCCGGGTCCGCAGTCACAATCTCGGCCCCGCCCGGCGACAACTGGATGCTTCACGTCGCCATCGAACAGTTGCGACCCGGCGATCTGCTCGTCCTCGCCCCGACATCGCCTTGTGAGGACGCATATTTCGGAGACCTGCTTGCGACATCGGCCCGCGCACGCGGCTGCATCGGCCTTGTCATCGAGGCGGGCGTGCGCGACATCCGCGATCTGACGCAGATGCAGTTTCCCGTCTGGTCGAAGGCAATTTTTGCCCAGGGCACGGTCAAGGAATCCATTGGTTCAGTGAACATCCCGATCGTCTGCGCGGGGGCGTTGATCAATCCCGGCGATATTATCGTGGCCGATGATGACGGCGTCTGCGTCGTCAGCCGCGCGGAGGCCGAACAGGTGCTGAAAGCAAGCCAGGCGCGGACCGCGGCGGAAGAGGACAAGCGCCGCCGGCTTGCCGAGGGCGAACTGGGTCTCAATATCTACGACATGCGGGGGCGGCTGGCCGAAAAGGGCCTGAAATATGAGTGACGGACTTCGCGTGATGTGGATGCGGGGCGGAACCTCGAAAGGGGGCTACTTTCTGGCCGACGATCTGCCACCCGAAACCGCGAAACGGGACCGGGCACTACTCGAGATCATGGGCAGCCCTGATCCCAGACAAATCGACGGCCTCGGCGGTGGCGATCCCTTGACCTCGAAAATTGCGGTTATCCGAAAATCGGCGCGTGGCGACGCAGATATCGATTACCTTTTCCTGCAGGTGATGGTTGACAAGGCTGTTGTCACTGACAAGCAGAATTGCGGCAATATCCTTGCAGGTGTGGGACCATTTGCAATTGAACGGGGCCTGATTGACACCAGCGATCCGGTCACGCGCCTGCGCATCTACATGCAGAATACCGGCCAGCTGGCGGTCGCGACCATCGCAACACCGGGCGGGCGCTTGACCTATGCCGGGGAGGCCCGGATTGACGGTGTGCCGGGCACCCACGCCGCAATCCCCATCGCCTTTCAGGAAACGGCTGGTTCAACATGCGGTGCCTTATTGCCGACCGGTAATGCCGTCGACCTCATTGACGGCGTCGACTGCTCGTTGATCGATAACGGCATGCCCTCCGTCATCATTGCAGCTTCTGACATGGGGATATTGGGGGACGAACTGCCCGACGCGCTGGACGCCAATGACGCGCTTCGCGCTCGGCTCGAGGCTATTCGCCTCAAGGCAGGGCCGATGATGAACCTTGGCGAAGTCAGGGTAAAGTCCGTCCCCAAGATTACGATGGTGTCACCGCCACGAAATGGCGGAGCAATTTCAACCCGAACCTTTATCCCGCATCGATGTCACAAGGCCATCGGGGTTCTCGGCGCGGTGACGGTCGCGACGGCGTGCCTCTTGGACCGTGGCCCTGCCGCAGCACTCGCGGTCGTGCATGACGGTGATGAAAAGACCCTATCGATCGAGCATCCGACCGGTGAAATGACAATCGTGGCAACCGTCGAGAACGCCACAGTAACCAGTGCCGCCGTCCTGCGAACGGCACGAAAACTGTTTGATGGTCTGGCGTTCCCAAGGGAACCGAGCCGATGACCGGCACCATCGGTTTCCTGGGATTTGGCGAGGCGGGCCGCAGTTTCTGCGACAGCCTATGCGAAATGGATACATCGCTGAAGGTCATCGCGTTTGATATCGAGCTCGGAACTCAATCGCGCGACGATATGCAAAAGGAGATGCGAGCCCGGTCGGTGAAATGTGTCGAACCGCCCCAAGATCTTGCCGCTGCAGACGTCATATTCTCGGCTGTGACCGCCGATCAAAGCCTCTTGGCCATCCAGCCGCTTTTGCCCTCACTTGGCGAACACCATGTCCTGATCGATATCAATTCGGTCTCGCCGGCCCGAAAACTCGAAACGGCGCGGCAAGTGGAAAATACCGGTGCGTGCTATATCGACATGGCTGTGATTGCGCCGGTCCATCCCAAGGGCCACCGGACAGCAACGCTGATTGCGACCAGGTGGCCGGATGCGATCACGCCATTCGTCGACCGTTACCTCTTCGATTACACGTTTGTCGGCAAAAAACCTGGCGATGCGACAGCGATCAAGATGGTGCGATCGCTTTTTGTGAAGGGCCTTGAAGTACTGACCGTCGAAACCCTTCTTGCCGCAGAGAAATCGGGATGCCGCGATCTGGTCCTGTCGTCGCTGGCGGCAAGCTATCCGGGTCTCGGCTGGCCCGAAATCGCCTCATACCACTTTGAACGTACACTGCGAAATGGCCAGCGCCGCGCCGCTGAAATGCGCGAAAGTGCGGCGACACTAAATGACCTCGGTCTGCACGGCATCCTCGCGGATGCCATTGCCGATGTTCAGGAACTGCAGGGCAGGGCCGGACTTGTTTTCAATGCACCGGCAGAGTTACCGATGTTGCTGGCAGCGACGCTTACGGCGCGCCGCACATCACCAACGGAGGAAACATGAGCCTAGGAAAAAACATCATCGGTGCATCCGATCGGGCACCTTTCTTTCGCGTCACGAATGCCGACCGGATAGGTCTTTGCGCGCCCGAAATCCGGCGCGGCGACGCTGTACGAACCTCGGTGCGATCCCTCTCGGGCTTTCAGAAAGAGGCGCTGGTTGTATCAGCACGGACGGGGTTGGTCTGGCGACTGGTGTCGGATGAAGGCAAATACCTTGACGGACATGACGCAGCACCTTGTCCGCTCGCCTTTTTGACGACCGGAATGATCGCGAGCTACATGAATGAGACCGTAGCTCTAGCAGCACAGCAGGGCGTGCATCTTCGACAGTTGCGGCTGATCCAGAATAATTACTACACGATGAAGGGCTCGATGCGGAAACGCACGATGACGGGCGGGGCGTTGCCCGTGGAGTTGGAGGTCGAGGTCGAGTGCGATCTGGATGACACTGCGCTCATGGAACTGTTGTCGAATGCCGTGCATGCGTCACCGCTCAACGGCTTGATGCGGGGCCGGCTTGAAAGCCTTTTTGCTTTGACCAAAAACGGCACCGAACTCTCGCTCGGCAAGGCGAAGCCGATTGGCTCTGCCCCGTTTGACCATTCCTCAGGCGAACACCCCGAGCCTGCGCCGTCGGATCATAAACTCGTCGAACGCCTCGGCCCGTCCCCTAAAAAGTCGGTCGCGAAGGGCACTGAAAAGGCGTCTTCCAGCCTGATCGACGAACAGGACAGAACCTTGAATCCCGCCGCGATCTGCACATTGCGAGCCGACGGGATCAAGGAGATTGAGCAGCATCTTTACAGCCCGCATGGAAGCATCTTTCGATTCCTGAGCGAAGAGGCTCCCCCAAACGGGCAGGGCCGGGCCCCGGACGCGCTTAGCTACATATCGGCCGGAATTGGCTTCTGCTTCATGACCCAGTTTGGTCGCATGGCGTCGATGGAAAAGCTCGACTTGCCGCAATATTCGATCGTACAGGACACCCATTTCTCGCTGGGCGGCGCGTCCGGAGGCACGAACCAGCCCGGCACAGCCGATCCGGTCGAAACGCATGTGCATCTGACAACCGACGAGCCAGACCACACCGCCCGCGATATGCTGGATTTGTCCGAACAGACCTGCTTCCTGCACGCATTCTGCCGGACCGACCTCAAGACCAGGCTGAGGGTCAGGCGGCTCTGAGTGTTTTTGGCTGACCGAATACGACATGCAGGGGTGCGGTTTCGCGCCTAGGTGACGAATGGGGTCTCGCGTTCGCTCTCGGCCCGGACGGTAGAGGCGGGCACTGGCAGGGCATCGACCTTGATGACGTGCGGTAGAACCGGCTTCCGAAGTACCTTACCGTCTGTGATGCCAATTGAATACGGGCAGAGCCGGAGAAGCTCGCACGGATGATCCTTACGCTCTTTGTAACCCTTGTCGTTGACCACGAGGTGCCGCCTAGGGCAGCACTTCGCGCTTCTTCTGCCATGCCAGAGGCCTGCAAACCTCTATCCTTCTTTCGATAAGAATTGCGTGGCGCGACCAGCGCCTTGCACCCCTAGGGGCGGGTCGAGCAAGGGGACGCAAAGAGGGCCTCACCGCATGGGATAAGGAAATCTTTGCGCCCACAAAATTCGAGATCGAAAAAAAGACGGCAAAATCGGACCAAAAGCGAAGAAAAGAAGGCAGATCGAGGCAATGGCAAGACCGAGAACACCGACCGCAACGCTCGAGCTCAAGGGCGCGTTCGCGAAAAACCCGGCTCGGCGTCGCGCGCGTGCTGGCGAGCCGACCGCTCGCGCTCTTGGCGATGCGCCCGCATGGATGCACAAGCCGATCGCATACGAGAAAGAGGGCGTTAAGGTCACGGCGCCAAACCCGGCGCTCGAGTGC
>JBBKVJ010000012.1:0-2698 GCA_037968375.1 Paracoccaceae bacterium
TAGCGCAGCCCCGAACAGGCCTCGGCCACGTGCAGCTTGTAGACGCCCAGATCGATGATGTTGCCTTCCAGGTAGACCGGCACGCTCAGCATCTGCAGAAACCAGACGCCAAGCTCGGACGAGACGCCCTGCAGCCAGGTCGACAAGCCGTAGTAGAGCACGCCGGGCAGCGGCAGCATGTAGACGAGGTGCAGGACCGGCGGCCAGAAATTGCGACCGGTGCGCCAGCCGAAGCTGACGAGCAGGACCGCGCCGACCCAGAGGATCAGCGCGTAGGCGACGATGTCGCCGATGCCCAGAAGCTTGCCGGCCAAGGCCAGCGACAGCGCCGCAGCCGCCAGGATCAGGCCCGCGCTGCGGTCGGCGACCGGCCCGGGATTGACCGGCACGCCCTTCAGCTGGCGCAGGAAGAGAAGCGCCGACAGGACCGGGATCAGCGGCCCGTGGCTGTATTCGGGCGTCTGCCAGGCGCGGAAAAGCTCGGCCAGGCCCTCGCGGAAGAATACCGCCGCGCCGATGGTGGCCACGGCCAGCCAGAACAACCCCCAGCTGCTGAGGGCGGTGAGCGGGCCGTGGCGGTGGTTGAGGGTGTTGCTTGTCGACATCACTGTCCGCCGCCGCCCCTTGCGCGCCCTAATTTCGCCATGTCCCGGGCGGAGACTGAAATCACCGAAACGCGGGGAAAGGATTGAACATGCTGGCAGGGCTGCTTCTTTTCGCGATCTGTGGCGGCGCCGTCGCAACGGCGCTCGCGCTCGCGTTGTCCCTGCCGCTCTGGGTGGCGGTTCTCGCCTATCCGCTCGCGGGCTCGGCCACGTTCCTGCTGCTCGGCAGCGGCCTCGCCTGGCGCCTGCATCCCGGAGCGGAGACGATCGAGACCAACCGGATGCCGGACCATTCCTGAACGTCCGCTCGACAGGGAAGATACGGCGCCAAACGCGCCGCGCGGCGTAAAGACTTGGTTAACCTTCGGCGGGGAAACTCGGCAAAGAGTCGCCCATATTGGCCAAGCCCCTTCTTGGGTCGGGGCAGAGAGGGTAGAAATCGGGTATGACCGTGAATGCGGCGACGTGAGACAAGAATATCGGTCGCTGAAACCAAGCAGGCCGGGGGACGCGGGGATGTTTCTGAGTCGGCTTTTCATCGCGATGGCTTCGGGTGCGGTTGCCTCGGCGCTTTCGTTTGCCTTGTCGGCACCGCTCTGGGCAGCACTTCTTGCCTATCCGGCCGTGGGTTCGGCCGTGCTTCTGGCAGCGCTAGGCACCGCCGGGCTTCGCGACCGGTGGCACAAGGCATCGCCCCCTCGCTGCGATCATCCTGCACCGGCTCAGCAGCCGGTGCCGCGCAGCACCACGCCCGCCGTCGCCGCCAGCACCCTCAGATCGGTCGCAAGCGACAGGTTGCGCTCGTAGTCGGCATCGAATTCGGCCCGCCGCGCGAAGGTTGAAGCGTTGCGGTCCGAGATCTGCCACAGCCCGGTCACGCCCGGGCGCAGCTTGAAATAGGCCAGACCCGGATAGAGTCGGCGCTGTTCGGGCAGCATCGGGCGCGGCCCGACAAGACTCATGTCGCCCTTCAGCACGTTCCACAGCTGCGGCAGCTCGTCGAGCGAGCTCTTGCGCAGAAGCTGGCCGAGCGGAGTGATCCGGGGATCAAAGCTGAGCTTCTGATACGCGGCCCATTCGCGCCGCGCGCCGTCATCCTCCTCGAGATGGCGCTCCAGCCGACAATCGGCATCGGGCACCATCGTGCGCAGTTTCCAGAACCGGAACGGCCGCCCGCCCCGCCCGAGACGCGGCTGCGAATAGAACGGCGCGTGCCCGTCGCGCGAGACCATGATTGCAAGGATTGCGATCACCGGCAGGACGATCGGCAGCGCCAGCAACACGAAGACCACATCCAGAAAGCGTTTGAACCCGTTTCGATAGAATCGTTCTCGCCATGGCAACAACCAGGACTGTCCGGCGTCACCCATCGGAGGTTCGAATTCCGTTATTCCGTCTTGAACTCGCACACTCACTCTCAATCCCTCCAGCATAGGGGCTAAATTGCCCCGTAAACCACCCGGGAAACCCGGGAATATAATTCGTCCCATAAATGAAAGCTTCAAAACAGCGCTGAGCGACAATTGCCCCCATCACAAAACTAACACTCGAAGACTTCTTGGGCAATCAAGCCCTTCGGAAAGACACCCGTCAAAAGGCTTAATGATCATGGGTTTACACCTTATGATTGTATAAAGCCGCAGGTTATCCGGCATGGTCGAGCGACGCTCCCACCGAAGAGCGTCGAAGTCTGTTCGGGCCCCCAACTTCCGTCCGCGCCCAAAGGTTCCGCACACCCCTCCATATGCTACAACTTTACCAAATTTGGACTAGATTTTGACATATTTGCCCCTGACCCCATTGAAAGACACCCGCTCTGGGGGAACGTTGCCGCAGCCTCTACCGCTATGCGAAAGCTGGCGATTGATCGATTTCAGGAAACAATCAATTCTTTTCCGTCGCTTGGGTCGGAACGACAGATTCTGACCAGTTTGCCTGTTCTTTGGTCATTATGCCGCGCCCCGGCACCAATCCCGGGGCAAGCCGATTCGCCCGGGCCGCGGGTCAGAGCGCCGCCTGCCAGAGCCGGAACCGCCCCTGCCCGGTCATCTCGCGGGCAAGCCCGGCCGCGCCGAGCCGCATCAGGCTGCGCC
>JBBKVJ010000013.1:0-2541 GCA_037968375.1 Paracoccaceae bacterium
GATCATCCCGCCCTCGATCAGGATCGATCCGGTCCGTTCCTCGCCCGCCTCGGGGTCGATCAGTCGGGCGTTCTCGATCAGCAGTCGGCTCATGCGCGGGGCCAGAGAAGAAGCACCAGCACGGCGGCGGCGATCAGAGCGGCGCCGACGATCAGGGCGCTGGGCGCACGTTTGCTGCCCGGTGCGGGCGGGCTTGGCGCGGGCGTGGCCCCGGTGCCGGCGTCGGGAAGTGGTTCGAAACGCACCGGCGTGCGATCTTCGTGCAACGTCGCGATCAGATTGAACGGGGGGTTCAACGCCTTGCTGCGTCCCGCAACGGCGCGCGACAGGACAATTATGGCGAAATCGAGCGCATCGAGGCGGCTGCGTTCCGGGCCAAGTGCCTCGGGTGCGACGCCCAGACCCTCGGCCAGATAGGCGCTCAGCGACAGCGGCGCCAGATCGGCACGCAGGAACACATCGACAAACTCGGAATCGATGCCCTCGGCACCCAAAGCCTTGGCCAGAACGGCCGCCTGACCCATCTCGGTGGCATTCTTCAGGCGCTGGGCGGTGTCGGCGTCGGGCAGCGCGAAAACCCGGACGGCGCCGGTTTCATGCGGTGGGATCGCGATTTTATCTGTCATGCTATCCTCCAGTTAATGTTTGTCAGAGCGGCATTCATCCAAGCAATGCGGCCATCTTCGGTGAAAGGGCTAACTACGGCTTCGGTCGGGCTGTCGGGGTCTATCATGAGGGCGTTGGTGAGGTGGAGGGTCACGGGAACAGCCTCTTCAACGTCCGACCGAGGGAAGCTGGGTCATCGGTGATCTGTAGTATCATGCTATGCCCATCGTTCATGGTTACTCGATTTCGACGGGCCTCCGACGCTTCGGAAAGCCTTACCACCTCACTATCATTGAAGTAGATCGCCTTGTTCGTCAGCAGCCAGCGTCTGGGCCTTGGAGCAAGAGTCACGATACCGGACGCCATCAACAGAAAAAACATGCCGAACGGCACTAGGAAATGGAGGCCATACCGAATGCCTTTGAGAATATCCCCGTCCAAAAGCCCATTCCCGGCAACGAAGATAAACATTGTCAGAAAGTACGCACAGGTTCCGAACACCACCACCTTGACCTTCTGGGACGAGGAAAGCGGCTGGGACTGCCCACCCTTCTCCAAGAAGGCTTCGTCGCCAAGGAGTTTCGGTGGAAACGCCTCACTCACACCATCACCCCAGCCGCCTTCCGCCCCCGCTCCGCGCGCAGGTTCCGCGCCAGCAAATCCATCGCGGCCATGCGAACGGCGACGCCCATCTCGACCTGTTCCTGGATCACCGACCGGTTGATGTCGTCGGCCAGCGTGCCGTCGATCTCGACGCCGCGGTTCATCGGGCCGGGGTGCATGACGATGGCGTCGTCTTCCGCCGCGGCCAGTTTTTCGGCATCGAGGCCGTAGCGGTGGAAATACTCGCGTTCCGATGGGATGAACCCACCGTCCATCCGCTCCTTCTGCAGCCGCAGCATCATCACCACATCCGCGCCTTGCAGCCCCGCCGTCATGTCGTCGAACACCTCGACGCCGAAGTCGCCCACGAAAGGCGGCATAAGCGTCGGCGGGCCGATCAGGCGGACCCGGTTCTCCATCTTACCCAACAGCAGGATGTTCGACCGCGCCACCCGGCTATGCGCGATATCGCCGCAGATCGCCACCGTCAGGCGATGCAACCGGCCCTTCTTGCGCCGGATCGTCAGCGCGTCCAAGAGCGCCTGTGTCGGGTGTTCGTGGCGCCCGTCGCCCGCGTTCAGGACCGCGCATTCGACCTTCTGCGCCAGAAGGTCGACCGCGCCCGAGGCCGGGTGCCGCACCACCAGCAAATCGGGATGCATCGCGTTCAGCGTCATCGCAGTGTCGATCAGCGTTTCGCCCTTTTTCACCGACGAATGCGCCACCGACATGTTCAGAACATCGGCGCCCAGCCGTTTGCCGGCCAGTTCGAACGACGCCTGGGTGCGGGTCGAGGCCTCGAAGAACATGTTGATCTGGGTCAGGCCCGCCAGCGCGTCGCCATGCTTTTCTGTGCGGCGGTTCAGATCGACATAGCGGTCGGCCAGGTCGAGAATGTCGGTGATATCCTGCGGCGCCAGATGTTCGATGCCCAGAAGGTGCTTGGCTCGGAAGGTCATGGCGTCCCCGTCAGGCTTGGGGCTGCTTATGGCAAAACCAACGGCGCCGGGCAACATCCCTGATGCGCGCCGCTTTCCGGCAGGCGGGCGATGGGCTAAAGCGGGGGCATGGCACCCGACCTGACCCCCGATGCGATGCTGGCCGCGCTTGCGTGGCAGATCGAGCTTGGCGCGGATGAGGCGATCGGCGATGCGCCGGTGAACCGGTATGAGGAGCTCGCAAAGGCCCCCGCTCCGACGCCGGTGACAGAAGCCGCCGCAGCGCCCGTCCCGGTCGAGGCCCCCGCCGTCGCGGGAGCGGCGGGCGACGCTGTGGCGGTGGCGCGGGCTGCTGCCCAGGCGGCGGACAGTCTGGCGGGCCTTGCCGCCATCG
>JBBKVJ010000014.1:0-6759 GCA_037968375.1 Paracoccaceae bacterium
CCTGCGCGCCAAACCCTGTCTCGGGCGGCTCCAGCGTCAGAACCGGTGTGCGCGTGTAGCCGACCGCACCCAGCGCGGAAAACCACGCGAGGCGGCGGAAGTCGAAGCCGCCAGGCTCAACCGGTCCTTGCGGCGGCGACATGTTCGCGGTCAGGATCACCGTGGTGCCGATGCCGGGCGGGGCCTCGGCCGCGCGACCATGCAGCGAGACGCGGACATGCGCCGGGGTCTTGTCCGGCGCCATGCGTTCCAGCACCACGCGATCAAGCGTCAGGCGCATCTGGTCGGATGCCGAGCGGTCGATCGAGATCACCCGCCCCTCGACACTGCCATAAAAGCGGTAGTCAAGCACCGGTGCTGCCACATAATGCGCGCGCGCACCGGCGGCGATCACGCCAAGTGCTGCCAGCACCAGTGCCGTCGCCACCGGACGCAGCAGGACCGGGCCTTTCCACGCCAGCGGAAACATCAGCACAGCGGCGAACGCGAGCGCCAGATAGACAGCCTGCCCCGGCTCAACCGGCAGCGCGAACCAGGCACCAATACCGATTGCAAGGCAGACCGGAATCCAAGGGAACAACTGCCCGCGCTGACCTTCCAGCGCGATCAGCGGCAGCGCCGCAAGGCGCCACGCGATCGCTGACGGACGAAAGGGCGGCGGCGCGGTCTCATAGCCGTCGAGGCTTGCCACCTTGTTCTCCCTCGGCCGAATGCTTAAAACCCGCCGAACCCTACGGGGATCATGGTTTCCAAATGGTTAATTGCACCGATCCCGAAGGGCTCCGCCGCGCATGTCAAAACTCGTCGTCACCCGCTTTGCGCCCTCGCCAACCGGCTATCTGCATATCGGCGGCGCCCGCACGGCACTGTTCAACTGGCTCTATGCGCGCGGCCGCGGCGGCAAGTTCTTGCTGCGCATCGAGGATACCGACCGGGCGCGCTCGACGCCCGAAGCGACCGCGGCGATCCTGACCGGGCTGAAATGGCTTGGCCTTGACTGGGACGGCGCGGCGGTCAGCCAGTTCGCCCGCGCCGACCGCCATGCCGAGGTGGCGCGGCAGATGCTGGCCGAGGGGTCGGCCTACAAGTGCTTTTCGTCGCAAGAAGACATCGAGGCGTTCCGCGAGGCCGCCCGCGCCGAGGGTCGCTCGACCCTGTTCCTGTCGCCCTGGCGCGATGCCGACCCCGCCACCCATCCCGACGCGCCGCATGCGATCCGCCTGAAGGCACCGCGCACCGGCGAGACGGTGATCGAGGATGCGGTGCAGGGCCGGGTCAGCTGGCAGAATGCCGATCTTGACGACATGGTGCTGTTACGCTCGGACGGCACGCCGACCTATATGCATGCGGTGGTGGTTGACGATCACGACATGGGCGTCACCCATATCATCCGTGGCGACGATCACCTCACCAACGCCGCGCGGCAAAGCCAGATCTACGCCGCGATGGGCTGGGAGGTGCCGGTTTTCGCTCATATACCGCTTATTCATGGTCCCGATGGTAAGAAGCTGTCGAAGCGGCATGGCGCCGTCGGGCTCGAGGAATATCAGAAGATGGGCTACCCGGCGGCGGGGATGCGCAACTACCTGGCCCGGTTGGGCTGGTCGCATGGCGATGATGAGGTGTTTTCGGATGCCGAGGTTCGGCAGTGGTTCGACCTGTCGGGGATCGGCAAATCGCCGGCGCGGCTCGATTTCAAGAAACTTGACCATGTCTCGGGCCAGCAGATCGCGCGCGGTGACGGCGCAACTCTGGTGGCCGAGGCCGAGGCCTATCTTGACGTAACCGGAGGGGTCCCGCTTTCTGCACCGCAGAAAGACGCTTTGGACCGTGCCATGTATTGTCTGAAGGAACGGGCGAAAACGCTGCCCGAGCTTCTGGACAAGGCGCATTTCGCACTTGCATCCCGGCCGATCGTGCCGGACGACAAGGCCGCAAAGGCGCTCGATTCGGCATCTCGCGGAATTCTCGGCGAATTGACGCCGCACCTGCAAAATGCTAGCTGGAACCGCGATACGCTGGAGGCGGTCGTGACCCAGGTGGCCGAGACACATGGGATTGGTCTGGGCAAGCTTGCCGGGCCGCTCCGGTCCGCACTTGCGGGCCGTGCCATCAGCCCCAGCGTCTTCGACATGATGCTTGTCATCGGCCGGGACGAGACGATCGCCCGGATCAACGACGCCGCAGAAGGCTGACCACGATCAAGGTCACGCAAGGCTCGCGTCCGGAACATACGTGCGGCATGGCCCTGGCCTGCCGGTGAAAGGGGATTAACATGGCCGACACCACCCAGAATCGCATCGCAACGCTGTCTTTCGGCAACCGCAAGATCGAACTGCCGATCCATTCGCCGACCGTCGGCCCGGATGTGATCGACATCCGCAAGCTCTATGCCGAGGCCGATGTCTTTACCTACGATCCGGGCTTTACCTCGACCGCGTCGTGCGACTCGACCATCACCTATATCGACGGCGACAAGGGCGAACTGCTGTATCGCGGCTATCCGATCGAACAGCTGGCGGCGAAATCGCATTTCCTCGAGGTCTGCTACCTCTTGCTGTACGCGGAACTGCCCGACGCCACTCAACTGATCGAGTTTGAGGCCCGGGTGACCAATCACACCATGGTGCACGAACAGATGCACAACTTCTTTCGCGGTTTCCGTCGCGATGCGCATCCGATGGCCACCATGGTCGGCGTCGTCGGCGCGATGAGTGCCTTCTACCACGACAGCACCGATATCGGCGATCCCTGGCAGCGCGAGGTTGCGGCGATCCGGCTTCTGGCGAAGCTGCCGACGATCGCCGCGATGGCGTTCAAATATTCCATCGGCCAGCCCTTCGTCTACCCGAAGAACTCGCTCGATTACGCCGGCAACTTCCTGCACATGTGCTTTTCAGTTCCGGCCGAAGATTACATCGTCGATCCGATCCTGTCGCGCGCGATGGACCGGATCATGATGCTGCACGCCGATCACGAACAGAACGCCTCGACCTCGACCGTGCGTCTGGCAGGCTCGTCGGGCGCCAATCCCTTTGCCTGTATCGCCGCCGGTATCGCCTGTCTCTGGGGCCCCGCGCATGGCGGCGCCAACCAGGCCTCGCTCGAGATGCTGCGGGAGATCGGCACCGTCGACCGGATCCCGGAGTTCATCAAGCGCGCCAAGGACAAGAACGATCCGTTCCGCCTGATGGGCTTTGGCCACCGCGTCTACAAAAGCTTCGACCCGCGCGCCAAAGTGATGAAGGAAAGCGCGGATGAGGTGCTGGAACTGCTGGGGATCGAGAACAACGAGACCCTGAAGGTCGCGAAAGAGCTTGAGCGGATCGCGCTTGAGGACAGCTATTTCATCGAGAAAAAGCTCTATCCCAACGTCGATTTCTATTCCGGCATCATCCTTGATGCGATCGGCTTTCCGACCGCGATGTTCACGCCGATCTTCGCGGTCAGCCGCACGGTTGGCTGGATCGCCCAGTGGAAAGAGATGATCGCCGACCCGACCCAGAAGATCGGCCGCCCGCGCCAGTTGTATGTCGGCGCACCACAGCGCGATTATACCGAGGTCGAAGACCGCTGATCGCATAAGGGCCGCCCTCAGGGCGGCCTTTTTCCACGGGGGGGGGCTGAGATATGGCCCGCACGATCCAGATCCGATGCTGCATCGCCGGTGGCGGCCCGGCGGGGATGATGCTGGGCTACCTGCTGGCCCGCGCCGGGGTCGACGTTCTGGTCCTGGAAAAGCACGCCGATTTCCTGCGCGATTTTCGCGGCGACACGATCCACCCCTCGACGATGGAAGTGTTGGCGCGGCTTGGCCTGCTAGCCGAGTTTCTCAGACTGCCGCATCAGAGGGTCGAAACCCTCGGCGCCCGGATCGGGCGCGATTGGGTCGAGATCGCTGACTTCAGGTACCTGCCGGTCGCGGCCCCCTTCATCGCGATGATGCCGCAGTGGGATTTCCTTGATTTCCTCGCCGGCAAGGCCAAACCGCTGCCCGGCTTCCGGCTGTTGATGGAAACCCGCGCGACCGGGCTTTTGACCAAGGCCGACCATGTGACCGGCCTTACCGCCGAAGGCCCCGACGGGCCGGTCAGGATCGCCGCCGATCTGACCGTTGCCGCCGACGGTCGCGGCTCGGTTCTGCGCGCGGCCTCGGGCCTGACATTGACCGATCTGGGCGCGCCGATAGATGTGCTGTGGTTCCGGCTGCCGCGCCTGGCCACCGACCCGGGCCAGACCCAGGGCAGCTTCGATGCCGGGCGGATCGTGATCCTGATCAATCGCGGCACCTATTGGCAATGCGCCTATGTGGTCCCGAAAGACGGGTTCGGGGCGGTCAAGGCAGCTGGGCTACAGCAGTTCCGCGACAGGCTCGGCCCGCTTCTGCCGTTCAATCCGGGGCGTGTCGATGCAATCTCCGGCTGGGACGACGTCAAACTTCTGAACGTGCAGGTGAACCGGCTTGACCGCTGGTGGCGGCCCGGGTTTCTGGCCATCGGCGATGCCGCACATGCGATGTCGCCGGTCGGTGGCGTCGGTGTCAATCTGGCAGTCGCCGATGCGGTGGCGGCGGCGAATATTCTGGCCGAACCGCTGCGCATGGGCGCACCCGATAACGCCGTGCTGGCGCGCATTCAGGCGCACCGGGCCGCGCCGACCAAAGCGATCCAGCGGTTCCAGGTTTTCGCCCAGAACCGCATCCTGAAGCCGACGCTGGGGCGCACTGCCCTCGCCCGTGCACCGCTGCCGCTGCGGCTGATCACAGCGCTGCCCGGCGGCCGGCGGCTTTTGGGGCGGATGGTCGGCCTTGGCCCCCGCCCCGAATATCCCGACGCGTCGATCTTCGAATCCCCCGAAACTTGACCCTGCGTCACCTCACGCTTTTTCTTGGTGAATTGATGTAGCGCAAAGTATGTGTCCGCCACGCACCCTAGATACCTCTTGTCTCGACCCTGAGACGCAAAGAGGTAACGATGATGTTCACAAGAAAAATTCTCGCCGTTCTCCTGCTGGTGGCCGCACCGATGGCAGTCGAGGCGGAAACTTTCGACATCGAGATGAAGAATGTCGGCGACGCCGGACGCATGGTGTTCGAACCCGACATGATCCAGATCGCACCTGGCGATACGCTGCGTTTCCTGGCCACCGACCGGGGCCATAACGCCGCCTCGATCGACGACATGTTCCCCGAAGGTGCCGAGGAATTCAACGGCAAGGTGAACGAAGAGATCGAGGTCACCTACGACATCGAAGGCTGGTACGGCATCAAATGCACGCCGCATTTCGCGATGGGCATGGTGATGGCCGTGCAGGTCGGCGAGACGGAGCTGCCCGAGAACTTTCTTGCAGGCCGGTTGCCGAAAAAGGCGCTCGAGCGTTTCGAGGCCGCCATCGCCAAAGCCGAATAGCCCATACCGGCGCGGACCCGTCCCGGGCGAGTTCCGCGCCGCCACCGCCTTTCCCCCGGTCCTGATCCTGAACCCACGGAAGGACTCAAGATGACACGTTTTCCATATCCCACACCGAAAATGCCCAGTCGGCGCGATCTTCTGAAGGTCGCGGGTTTTGCCGGGGTTGCGGCCCTTGGTGGCGCCGCGCCAACGACGGCTGCCGCGCGCTATGCGCGCGCCCATACCGCCCTTGGCCGGCGCGGCATGCTGTTACCCGTCGCCGGTGAAGTGATCCAGAACGCGGCGGAGGTCGACCTGTCGCACCTGCCGCGCGTCAGGCAAGAGATGGTGGCGCCGCCGTTCGCGCCGGTTCACGAGCAGGTCGCCACCGGTGGCCCGAAGATCATCGAGGTGCGGCTTGAGACCGAAGAACGCCTGATGACCGTCGACGAGGATACCGGTGCGACGGTCTGGGCGCTGACCTACAACGGCTCGGTTCCCGGCCCGCTGATCATCGCGCATGAGGGCGATTACATCGAATGCACGCTGGTCAACCCTGCGTCGTCGCAGTTGGAGCACAACATCGACTTTCACGCCGCGACCGGTGCCTTGGGTGGCGGCGGGCTGACGCATGTGTTTCCGGGCGAAGAGGTCGTGCTGCGCTGGAAGGCGACCAAGCCCGGCACCTTTGTCTACCACTGTGCGCCGGGGGGCGAGATGATCCCCTATCACGTCTGCCACGGCATGAACGGGGCGGTCATGGTGCTGCCGCGCGACGGTCTGAAGGACCCGCAGGGCAAGCCGCTGCGCTATGACGAGATCGTCTATGTCGGCGAGCAGGACTACTACCTGCCACGCGACGCCGACGGCAACTACATCCAGTACGAGACGGCGGGCGACGACTATGCCGAAAGCATCGAGGCGATGCGCGGGCTGGTGCCGACCCATGTGGTCTTCAACGGCGCTGTCGGTGCGCTGACCGGCGAAGGCGCGCTGAAATCCGAGGTCGGCAAGACCGTGTTGATGATCCACGCCCAGGCGAACCGCGATTCGCGCCCGCATCTGATCGGCGGCCATGCCGATTACCTCTGGGAAGGCGGCAGCTTCACCGACCCGCCGATGACCGGGTTCGAAACCTGGTTCATCCGGGGCGGGGCTGCGGGGGCGGCGATGTACACGTTCCGCCAACCCGGCGTCTACGCCTATGTCACCCACAACCTGATCGAGGCGGTCCTTCTGGGCGGCACCGCGCATTTCGTGGTCGAGGGCACCTGGGACAACGACCTGATGGCCCAGATCAAGCCGCCTTCGCCGGTCAGCATCTAGAACAGAGGTACTTGAAATGGCACCCAAGCGCGTTCTGCTGACC
>JBBKVJ010000015.1:0-10277 GCA_037968375.1 Paracoccaceae bacterium
GCCTGCGCCACGAGGCCGGTGGTGCCCATCCTGAGGAAGCTGAAGATGCCGTAGATCATCGCCAGGATCACCGCACCAACGCCGACTGCCCCGATCGGTGCTGCCAACCCCAACTGACCGACGACGCCGGTATCGACAGCACCCAGGATTGGCACCGTGGCGTTCGACAGGACGATGGGCAGCGCGATCTTCAGGACGCGGGCGTGGGTGACGGGTTCGCTCACCCGCGGTCGGGGATCAGGAAATGCCCGGTGGCCTGCGCGAACAGCCGCGCGCGATTGTCCTGCCAGGCCTCGACATGGACGCTGGCATATCGCCGCCCCGAGCGGTTGATCCGCGCCCGCGCATAGGCGTCACGCGGCAGGCCCGAGCGCAGGTAATCGACGGTGAAGTCGATGGTCTTGGGCAGGCGCGGCAGGGTGTCGGCGGTGAGGGCGGCGGGGTCGATCTGGCCCTGCTCCATCCCCTCCCAGAGGAACGACCACGAGAGTTCGATCAGGGCTGCAACCTCAAGGAACGCCGCCGTCACGCCGCCGTGGATTGCGGGCAGTATCGGATTGCCGATCAGTATCTCGTCGAACGGCAGGATCGCGGTCAGCTCATCGCCGCGCCGGTCGAACTTGATGCCCAGAAACCGGATGTAGGGCACGCCCTCGACCAGCGATGTCAGCGCCGCATCGCGGCGTTGCTTGATGACCTGAACCGGTTCGGGGCGGGGCTTCATGCGACACCTCCCTTGCGGTCGACGGTGAAGGCGCCGGTGGCGGTTGCGACGGGCCGGGCGCGGTCGTCATCCATCGCGGTGGCGCGCACGAAGGCGACGCTGCGGGTGATGTGATAGACCTCGGCATGTGCCAGAATGGTCTGGCCAGGGGTCGCGGGGCGCATGTAGTCGATCCGAAGGTCCAGCGTGGCGGTACCGCCGGGGGCCTCGGGATGGCTCATCACCGCCGCCCCGCCGCAGGTGTCCATCAGCGCCGACACAGCGCCCCCGGCAATCACGCCGCTGGCCGGATCGCCGACAAGGCGCGCATCCCAAGGCATCTCGATCTCCGCCATGCCGTCGCCGATCTCGATCAGCCGCAGCGCCAGCGCGCGGGCATGCGGCAGCGCCTCGATGAACTGCTGGGCGATCCTGGCTTTTTCCGTCGTCACGCTGCGCGCCTCCTGGTGCCCGACGTTTATTCCTTCGCCCCACGCGACCCGCAAGCGCGAAATCTTCTGCGCCCGAAAGGTTTGACCTTGGCCGCGCACCGTTTATCTTGGGCAACAGGGGAGTAGTGCGATGCCCGACACCCGCCTGACGTTCAAGGAGATGTGCGCAAAGTTCGACGTGACGCCGCGCACGCTGCGTTACTACGAGTATATTGAACTGCTGGCCCCCGAAAAGGATGGCAGGGCGCGCTATTACGGCGCCCGCGAGGTCGGGCGGATGAAGCTGATCCTGCGTGGGCGCCGGTTCGGGTTCTCGCTGGAAGATATCCGCCAGTGGCTATCGATCTACCAACGTGAAGGCACCAAGCCGCAAATGCGCGCCTGGGTCGAGTTGGCCGATCGCCAGCTGGAGATGCTGGCCGAGCAGGCCAGTGCCCTGCAGGACAGCATCAACGACCTGCGCAAGCTGCGCGATGACGTGGCGGGAACGCTGGAGTAAAGCTGCCACAAGGTGCCGAAGCCAAAGCGCTTTGGGGCTAATATAGTTGCGCTTGCCCCTACGTCGCTTTGGTGGACATTTCAACAATTCCAAAGTTACGTGACGTCCCGCTAACGTAAACGTCACCTAAACTTGTATCGTGTCTGCTGCACCCGCACCTCATCAGGGAAACCCCGATGGGAAAGGTCAGAGTGATGAATTATACGATGACAATCCGCCAGATGTGCGACGCGTTCGACGTGACGCCGCGCACCCTGCGCTTCTACGAATCCAAGGAACTGCTGTCGCCGATCCGCGAAGGCCAGAAGCGGCTGTTCACGAAACGTGACCGCGCCCGCCTGAAACTGATCCTGCGCGGCAAGCGCTTTGGCTTCAGCCTGGAAGACATCCGCCAGCTGTTGGACCTTTACGACATGGGCGATCAACAGGCGACCCAGTTGAAACGCACCTATGTTCTGGCGCAGAACCGGCTGGCCGCGATGACCGCACAGCGCGATGAGCTGAACGAGGCGATTGCCGAGTTGAGCGAACAGATCGAATGGGGCGGGCAAATGATTGCCTCGATGGGGCAGAAGAGCGCCGCCGAATAGCACGCGACGACGCGACCAAGGGAGAGACCGACAATGCCAAGCTACACCGCCCCCGTGAAGGACATGCAGTTCGTCTTGCATGATGTCCTCAAGATCGCCGACAGCGATGTGCCGGGCTATTCCGATCTTGAGCGCGAATTTACCGAGGCGGTGCTGAATGAGGCGGGCCGGGTCGCGGCCGAGGTTCTGGCGCCGTTGAATCAGATCGGCGACACCGAAGGCTGCCGGTTGGAGAACGGCGTGGTCTACACGCCCAAGGGCTTCAAGGCGGCGTTCGAGCAGATCAGGGACGGCGGCTGGAACGGGCTGGACCTGCCGGAAGACTTCGGCGGTCAGGGCATGCCTTACCTTCTGGGCACTGCGGTGGGCGAGATGATGGTCTCGGCCAACATGGCGTTCCAGATGTATCAGGGCCTGACCCACGGCGCGATCTCGGCGATCGTCGCGCATGGTTCGGACGCGCAAAAGGCGATGTATCTGCCCAAGATGGTCGCGCTGGACTGGACCGGCACGATGAACCTGACCGAGCCGCATGCCGGCACCGATCTGGGCATGATGCGCACCAAGGCCGAGCCGCAGGACGATGGCAGTTACAAGATCAGCGGTCAGAAGATCTTCATCTCGGCAGGCGATCACGACATGGCCGAGAACGTCATCCATCTGGTGCTGGCCAAGGCACCGGGCGGCGGCGAAGGCACCAAGGGCATATCGCTGTTCATCGTGCCGAAGTTCTTGGTGAACGAGGATGGCTCGCTGGGGGCGCGCAACGGTGTCACGGTCGGCAGCCTCGAAGAGAAGATGGGCATCCACGGCAACGCCACCTGCGCGATGAACTACGATGGTGCGACGGGCTATCTGATCGGCGCGCTGCACAAGGGTATGAAGGCGATGTTCACGATGATGAACGAGGCCCGGCTGGGCGTCGGCCTGCAGGGTTATGCGCAGGCGGTGGTGGCCTACCAGAACGCGGTCATCTATGCCAACGACCGGCTGCAGGGCCGCGATGTGACGGGCGCCAAGAACCCGCAAGGCCCCGCCGATCCCTTGATCGTGCACCCCGATATCCGCCGCAACCTGATGGATCAGAAAAGCTTTGTCGAAGGCGCGCGGGCGTTCACCTTCTGGGGCGCGTCGCTGATCGATGCTTCGCACCGCAGCGGCGATGCGGCCGCCGAAGGCCTGATCTCGCTGATGACGCCGGTGATCAAGGGGTTTTTGACCGACAAGGGGTTCGAGATGTGCGTCAACGCCCAGCAGGTTTATGGCGGGCATGGCTATATCGAGGAATGGGGCATGTCGCAATTTGCCCGCGACGCCCGGATCACGCAGATCTACGAAGGCTCGAACGGCATCCAGGCGCTGGACCTTGTGGGCCGCAAGCTGGCGCAGGACGGTGGCAAGCATGTGATGGCGTTTTTCGATATGGTGAAGGGCTTCATCAAGGAGAACGAGGGCAATGCGGCGCTGAAGGCGGATTTCCTAGACCCGCTGAAGGCGGCGTCCAAGGACCTGCAGACGGCAGCGATGTATTTCATGCAAAACGCCATGAAATCCCCCAATTCAGCGCTGTCGGGCAGCTATGATTTCATGCACATGATGGGCCATGTCTGTCTGGGGCTGATGTGGGCGCGGATGGCTGTGGCCGCCACGGCGGCGCTTGACGCGGGCAGCGGTGACGCCGATTTCTACAAGACCAAGATCGCCACCGGGCGCTATTACATGGCCCGCCAACTGCCTGCGACAGCGATGCACCTTGCGCGCATCGAGACCGGCGCAGATACGGTCATGGCGCTGGAGGCTGGGGCGTTCTAGTCTCGGGCCTTCGCGTTCCGGCGGCGTCGGAACAATAGGTAAGAGGTCCCGGGTCAGGCCCGGGACGGCTTGGGAGAGATCGGAATGGCCATCAAACTTCACGGCTTCGGCGAGTCGGGCAATGCCTACAAGGCAGCACTCGCGCTGGAACTTACAGACCTCGAATGGGAGCCAGTCTTTGTCGATTTCTTCAATGATGCCACCCGCACGCCCGAGTTCCGCGCGCTGAATTCGATGGGCGAAGTGCCGGTAATGCAGGACGGCGATACCACGCTGTCGCAATCGGGCGTGATCCTCGATTACATCAGCTCGAAAACCGGCAAGATGGGGGGCCGCTCGGCGGACGAACGCCGCGAGGTGCTGCGCTGGATGTTCTTCGACAATCACAAGATTTCCGGGGTGGCGGGGCCGCTGCGATTCCAGATGAACTTCCTGCCTGAGGCCAAGCGCAACCCGGACGTCATCGCCTTCATGGCGATGCGGATGAATTCGGCGCTGAAGGTGCTGGAGGCCAATCTCGAAGGCCGCGATTGGCTGGTCGGCGACATGCTGACCATCGCCGATATCTCCTGCGCGGGGTATCTCTTCTATGAAGAACCGTTCGAATTCGACCGCAAGGCCTATCCCAACATCGACGCCTGGCTTGACCGCATCGCGGCGACGCCCGGCTGGAAAGCGCCCTATGACTTGATGCCCGGCAAACCGTCCGACCGAGCCTGAGGAGACCGCAATGACCGAAGCCTATATCTACGATGCCGTCCGTTCCCCGCGTGGCAAGGGGCGCCCCGATGGCAGCCTGCATGAGGTCACCTCGGTGGCGCTGTCGGCGAAAATCCTGAACGCGGTGAAGACGCGCAACGGGCTGGACGGGCAGGCGGTCGAGGATGTGATCTGGGGCAACGTGACCCAGGTGGCCGAGCAGGGCGGCTGTCTGGCGCGCTCGGCGGTGCTGTTGTCGGACCTGGATGAGCGTATCCCGGGCCTCGCCATCAACCGGTTCTGCGCCAGCGGCATGGAGGCGGTGAACCTGGCCGCGAACCAGATCAGGGGCGGCGCCGGGATGGGCTATATCGCCGGTGGCGTCGAGATGATGGGCCGGGTGCCGATGGGCAGCGACGGAGCAGCGATTGCGGTCGATCCGTCGTTGGCGATGAAGACCTACTTCGTGCCGCAGGGGATTTCGGCGGACATCATCGCCACCGAATACGGCTTTTCGCGCGACGATGCCGATGCTCTGGCGGTCGCCTCGCAAAGCCGCGCGGCGGCAGCGTGGGAGGACAAGCGATTTGCCAAATCCATCGTCACGATCACCGACCAGAACGGGTTGCCGGTCCTGTCCCATGACGAATACATGCGCCCCGGCACCGACATGCAGGCGCTGGGCCGCCTCGACCCGGCGTTCAAGGTGATGGGCGAGGTGATGCCGGGTTTCGACAAGATCGCGATGATGAAATATCCGCATCTCGAGCGGATCAACCATATCCACCATGCCGGCAATTCCAGTGGCATCGTCGATGGCGCTGCCGCCGTTCTGGTCGGCAACAAGGCGTTTGGCGAAAAATACGGGCTGACCCCCCGCGCCCGGATCCGTGCGACGGCCAAGATCGGCACCGATCCGACGATCATGCTGACCGGCCCGGTGCCGGTGACCGAAAAGATCCTCGCCGACAGCGGCATGAGCATATCCGACATCGATCTCTTCGAGGTGAACGAGGCCTTCGCCAGCGTTGTCCTGCGCTTCATGCAGCGCTTTGACGTCTCGCCCGACCGCGTCAACGTCAACGGCGGCGCCATCGCCATGGGTCACCCGTTGGGTGCCACCGGCGCCATCATCATCGGCACGCTTCTGGACGAGTTAGAGCGGACCGGCAAAGGCACCGGCCTTGCCACGCTTTGCATCGCGTCGGGCATGGGGGCCGCAACTATCATCGAGAGGGTGTGATGCGCGTCGATCTCATTGCGGAACTGGCCCTGCGCGACCGGGTGGCCGACTTTCTGGCCGCCGCCCGCTCGGCGGCCAGTGCCGGCGATATCGCCGCCATTTCCGCGCTATGCGATTTCCCGGTCGCCATTGTCGCCGCCAAATGGCGTCGCGAAATCAAGGACATGGCTGATTTGGCCGGTTATGTCGCCACGATGCAGGCCTCCGAGGCGGCGTTCTCTGTGGCGGTCTGGTATCAGGACATCGTCAGCGTCGATCCGCTGGATGACGATCTCTTGGACTGCAAGATCAACATCCACTGGGTCGATGCCCGGGGCCAACGCTCGCAGGTGCTGCGTCAGACGGTAATCCTGCGCCGCAGTGCGGATTATCTGCAATTCGTCGCCATCATCAACCCGATCCGGCGCGGTTTCTGGCAGAAGGACAGCAGCTAAGCGCATGGCCAAGCTCGATCTCAGCAAAGTGCCGGTCAAGACCGGCTCGATCTACCCCGAACCCTACGCCGCGCAGATGGCAGGGCGGTCGTCGCTGCGTCTGGGCGATGCCGGCGGGCTGACCCAGTTCGGCGCCAATCTGGTGATCCTGCAGCCCGGCGCGAAATCCTCGCTGCGCCACTGGCACGAGACCGAGGATGAGTTCGTGATGGTGACCCAGGGCACCTGCACGCTGATCGACGACGCGGGCGAAACCGCGCTTACCCCCGGCGATTGCGCGACCTTCAAGGCGGGCGATCCGAACGGCCATCACTTCGTCAACCGCACCGATGCCGAAGCGCGTTTTCTGGTCATCGGCACCCGCGCGTCGCGCGAGGTTGCGCATTATGCCGATGTCGATCTGAAGGTACATCTGGAGGGCGGCAAGGCCCGGTTCACCTACCGCGACGGCAAAGATTTCGAGGGCCCGCGATGAGTGTCATCCGCAAAGGCACCGCGCAGCTGGACACCGCAACGCCCGCGCAGGCGGCACATCTGAGCGGCTACACGGCCCAGTTATATTCCGACACCGGCGGGCTGACCCAGTTCGGCGCCTTCGTCGAAACGCTGGCGTCCGGCGCGTCCAGTTCCGACCGGCACTGGCACGAGGCCGAGGATGAGTTTCTCTACATGATCGCGGGCGAGGCCGTGCTGACCGAGGATGACGGTGACCACATCCTGCGCCCCGGCGATGCCTGCGCCTGGCCAGCGGGCGTGCCGAACGCCCACCAGATCCGGAACAGGTCCGACGCGCCCTGCTCCTACCTGATTGCTGGCACAAGGGCCCCGTCCGACCGGGTCCATTACGCCGATATCGACAAGCCATACACCCGTGACAATGGCACCGTGATGCGCACCCGGCGCGACGGCAGCCCGCTCGACTGAGGGAGATAACGATGACCGATTTCCATTATGCCGTAGATGCCGATGGCGTCGCCACGATCACCTGGGACATTCCCGGAAAATCGATGAACGTGATGAGCCTGGATGGTCTGGCCGAGTTGGAGGCCTGCGTTGACAAGGTGCTGGCCGACGACAAGGTGAAGGGTGCGATCATCACTTCCGGCAAGAAGGATTTCGCCGGCGGCATGGACCTTAATGTCATCGCTCAGATGAAGGAAAGTGCGGGCGATAATCCGGCCAAGGGTCTTTTTGACGGCACGATGAAACTGCACGCGCTGTTACGCAAAATCGAACGCGCCGGGATGGACCCCAAAAAGCTGACCGGCGGCAAACCCATCGCGGCGGCGCTGCCCGGCACTGCGGCGGGGATAGGCCTCGAGATTCCGCTGGCCTGCCACCGCATCTTTGCCGCCGACAACCCCAAGGCGCGGATCGGTCTGCCCGAGATCATGGTCGGCATTTTCCCCGGCGCCGGTGGCACCACGCGGCTGGTGCGCAAACTGGGCGCGATGGCGGCCTCGCCGTTTTTGCTGGAAGGCAAGATGCTGGCGCCCGACAAGATGAAGGCGGCGGGGATTGTCGATGAGGTTGTGGCACCGGGCGAATTGCTGTCCAGGGCCAAGGAATGGGTGCTGTCGGCCAAGGATGCCGATATCGTCAAGCCGTGGGATGCCAAGGGTTACAAGATGCCCGGCGGCGCGCCCTATCACCCGGCGGGGTTCATGACCTTCGTCGGTGCCTCGGCGATGGTGCATGGCAAGACGATGGGCGTCTATCCGGCGGCCAAGGCGCTGTTGTCGGCGGTCTACGAAGGTGCGCTGGTGCCGTTCGATACCGCGCTGAAGATCGAGGCGCGCTGGTTCACCAATGTGCTGATGAACCCCTCGTCAGGCGCGATGATCCGGTCGCTGTTCCTCAACAAGGAGGCGCTGGAAAAAGGCGCCAACCGCCCCAAGGTGCCGGACCAGACGGTCAAGAAGGTCGGCATTCTGGGAGCGGGCATGATGGGTGCGGGCATTGCCTATGTCAGCGCCAATGCCGGGATCGAGGTGGTGCTGATCGACGCTGCACAGGAGTCTGCGGATCGGGGTCGCGCTCATGCCGAAAGCATCCTCGACAAGGGCATGAAGCGCGGCAAGGTGACGGAAGAGAAGAAGGCCGAGGTGCTGGGCCGGATCACTGCAACCACCGACTACGCCGCGCTGAAAGGCTGTGATCTGATTGTCGAGGCGGTCTTTGAGGACCCGAAGGTCAAGGCCGATGTGACGGCGAAAACCGAGGCCGTGGTCGGTGCGGACACGATCTTTGCGACCAACACCTCGACCCTGCCGATCAGCGATCTGGCAAAGGCCTCGAAGCGGCCCGAACAGTTCATCGGCATCCACTTCTTCTCGCCGGTCGACAAGATGATGCTGGTCGAGATCATCAAGGGCGCAAAAACTGGCGATATCGCCGTGGCCAAGTCGCTGGATTTCGTCCGCCAGATCCGCAAGACTCCGATTGTCGTCAACGACGCGCGGTTCTTCTATGCCAACCGCTGCATCATTCCCTACATCAACGAAGGTGTGCGGATGGTGCGCGAGGGTGTGACGCCTGCGCTGATCGAGAATGCGGCCAAGCTGGTCGGCATGCCACTGGGGCCGCTGCAACTGACCGATGAGACCTCGATTGACCTGGGCGTCAAGATCGCCAAGGCGACCAAGGCCGCGATGGGGGCGGAATACCCGAACGACGAGGTCGATGAGGTGCTGTTCTGGATGGCCGACGCGGGCCGTCTGGGCCGCAAGGCCAATGCGGGCTTTTACGCCTACGACGACGCAGGCAAGCGCACCGGCCTTTGGGACGGGCTGTCTGCGAAATATCCCGAGGCCGAGGACCAGCCCGACCTGACCGAGGTGCAGCACCGGTTGCTGTTTGCACAGGTGCTCGAAGCAGTCCGCGCGCTGGAGGAAGGCGTTCTGGAGGACATCCGCGAAGGCGACGTCGGCGCCATTCTCGGCTGGGGCTTTGCGCCCTGGTCCGGCGGGCCGTTCTCGTGGCTCGATATCATCGGCGCACCGCGCGCGGTAGAGCTGTGCGAGTCCCTGACCAAGGCGCATGGGGCACGGTTCGAAGCGCCGAAGCTGCTGCGCGAGATCGCGGCGAATGGGCAGATATTCTACGGTCGGTTCGGCGGCGAGAAAAAGGCTGCCTGAGGCCCGAGAAAAGCAGCGGGTATCGATTGACCGCGGGCAGCCGCGTGTAACGCCTGTGGTCGCCGCTTTATGGTCGAGCATCTCCCACCTTCATTCGTCGTACCAACGTCACCGTAGCGGCTGCCCGAGGGGCGGTCAGCCGCTGCCCGGCGGCGCGTGCCGCGCCATGATTCCGGGCGGGTATTCCCCTCTGGGTAGACCCGCTCCTAAAACCGATACCCGAACCGCGCGATATCTTCCGCCGCCATCTCGGCCACCAGTGCCGCCAGATCGTCGGTATAGGCCGTGCGCCAATCGCTCGGGCGGTCCGACGTGTTGACCCGGGGCAGCGGGCCGAGGCGGAACCCCAGATGTGCCTCGAAGGGTGCAAGATCCTCCACAAGATGCTCCAGCCGCGCGAAAAGATCACAGCGCTGGGCCCCGTCCGGCCCCTGCACATAGCGCCCGTAGGGGTTGGCGCGCAGTTCCGCCTGCGTGCCGGGATGCCGCAGGAAGTCCGCGAATTCCAGCGTCTTGGCGCGCGCCACCGCTGGATGGTCAAAGCTCTGCGCCCGTGCCCAAGCCCAGTAGCTCAGCATCCGCTGCCACGGATTGCGCACCAGCGTCAGCACAAAGAACCCGGCGATCTCATCGTCGCTGAGCAGCCCGCGAATATCCGCCAGCGTCGAATGCTTCCAGAGCCGCCCCGCCGCCTTGGCACCCCTCAGC
>JBBKVJ010000016.1:0-5488 GCA_037968375.1 Paracoccaceae bacterium
GAACGCAGCAGGGGCAGAACCGCGCCGACGCGCGGCGTTCTCGGTGCGCTCCTTGCGCGGGCGCGGTTCTGCCCCTGCTGCGTTCCGGGTCATCCGACCTCACCCCTGCCAAGGACACCGAACATGATCCTGTGACAGCGCTTGTCAATGGCCCGGCGCCGGGTTAATTTGACTGAGCGCTCAAATATAATTTCACGGAATCACGCCATGACCTCGCTACCGAACCACCCGCTTACCGATCACTCCGCAAAGACCATCCAGGGCTGGGACAACGATCATTTCCTGCATCCGTGGGAAAGCATGGGGGTCGAGGCCGCCGACCGCGTCGTCGCGGCAGGTGCCGAGGGCATCCACATTATCGACGCCGTAGGCCGCCGCTATATCGACGGGCCGGGCGGCATGTGGTGCATGCAGATCGGTTATGGGCGGCGCGAGATGGCCGAAGCCATCGCCAATCAGGCGCTGAAGCTTGCCTATCACAGCCCCTGGGCCTTCGCCTCGGAACCCTCGGCCGTTCTGGCCCGCAAACTGGCCAGCCTGACGCCGGGCGATCTCAATTCGGTATTTTTCACCACCGGCGGCTCGTCCGCCGTCGATTCAGCCCTGCGCTTTGCGCAATTCTACAACAACCTGCGTGGCCGCCCCGAAAAGAAGCTGTTTCTGGCGCGCGAGCGTGGCTACCACGGCTCGACCTATCTGTCGGCTTCCGTCTCGGGCAAGGACCGCTGGAAAAACCCGATGGATGCCGAGACGCGTCTTGTGCGCTTTTTGCCCGACATCAACCCCTATCACCGGCCCGCAGGCACCACCGAGGCCGACTGGGCCGACCAAAAGGTTGCCGACCTCGCCCGCTTGATCGATGCCGAGGGTGCTGCCAACATTGCCGCCTACATCGCCGAGCCGATCCTGGCCTCGGGCGGCGTCATCGTGCCGCCAGAGGGCTACCTCAAACGCTGCGCCGATCTCTGCCGTGCCAACGACATCCTCTATATCTCCGACGAAGTCGTCACCGGCTTTGGCCGCCTCGGCCACTGGTTCGCCTCAAAGGACGTCTTCGGCGTCACCCCCGACATCATCACCACCGCAAAAGGCCTGACCTCGGGCTACCTGCCCCTGGGCGCGATGATCGTGTCGGACCGGCTGCTGGATGATATTTCGCACGAAGACCGCGCCGAGGTGATGTTCAAGAACGGCTACACCTATTCCGGCCACCCGGTCTGCTGTGCCGCCGCGCTGAAGAATATCGAGATCATCGAGGCCGAAGGCATCTTGGAGCATGTCCGCCAGATCACGCCGCATTTCCAGACCCGCCTGCACGCCCTCGCCCGCCACGAGATCGTCGGCGATACCCGCGGCATGGGCCTTTTGGGCTGCGTCGAAGGCACCACCCGCCCCGACCTGCCCGAGGCCAAACGCCACCGCATCGACGTGGAGTTTGGCCAAAAGGTCGACGACGCCTGCGAGGCGCGCGGATTGATCGTCCGCCCGCTCCTCAACATGTGCGTCTTCTCACCGCCGCTGATCATCACAGAACCTCAGATCGACGAGATGTTCGATATCCTCGATGCCGCGATTTCCGAGGTGCAGGCCGAAATGATGTGAGGCGGGGTGGTCCCCTCACGCCTCGGTCAGGTACCCCGCGTAGATCGTGTTGTCGCTGACGTTCGCCACATACAGCCGATGCCGCCCGCCCCAGGGTTCGGGGGTCCAAGGTACGGTAGGATCGCCCGGCGCGCTGCCGTCGCTGGGCGGGATCACCTTGGGCATGGCGGCGTGGTTGGTGACGTAGTCGAAGGCGATGGCGTGCATACCGTTTGCCGGGCCGGGTGCTGGGGCGGTGGCGAAGATATTGCCGAACGGCCCGATGATGCAGATCTCGTCGGCGTTCTTGTCGCCGAAGGTCCAACTGGCCGGCGAGGCTGAAAGCCCGGTGATATAGCGTCCGGGATAGTCCTTCTCGCCCAGAAGAAAGCCGTTCATGTTGCGCAGTTCCAGCTTGGCGCCGACCGCGCGGGTGAACAGGAATCCGTTGGTGCCGATGCCGCTGCTGTCCCAGATCGGCGCGGTGGGGGTCAGCGTAAGGGAATTGGTCTCAAGCTCGGTCAGCGGGTCAAAAGCCACCACCTGATTGATCGTATTGGTGCCGTTCGAGCACCAGATCGTCTGGCTCAACGGGTTCCAGGCCAGGCCAGTGATCACACTCCATCCCGGTGGGCTGTTATGGTTCTTGTATTCGCTGTCGATCGCCAGCGTCAGATAATGGATCGGGTCTTCAAAGGTCGTCTGGCCGATGTAGACAAGAGCCGGGTCGCCATCCAGCGCACAGACCGTCAGACCGATTGTCAGGTTGTTGCCGACATAGGGAAACGGGCCGGTGTTGGTCACTTCAAACCGCAGGTTAATCATTTGAATTCCTCAATAAAACGGGCTCGGGTATAGAACGCTAGCGAGGCCTGCCGCAGCGGTCAACGACGACTGCCAAGGCGCGCGTCACAAAGGCGGCCCCAAGCCCGCGCATTGTGCTTGAGCGGACGCAGCGCCCGGCCTAGCCTTGTGCCCATGACCGACACCGCCCTGCCCGACACCATCGCCGCCGCTCTTTTGCCGCAGCTCGGCGACGGCGCGGCACAGCTTCAACCCTGGCTCGCCGACCTGCGCCGCCATTTTCATGCGCACCCCGAACTGGGCTGGCAGGAAGTCGAGACCACGGCCCGGATCGTCGCGGAACTGACCGCACTTGGCTATGACGTGACCTCGGGGCCGGACTTTCTCGGCGACACGCCGCGCCTGGGCCTCAGCGACACGCCGATCCCCGGCGAGGGTGAAACCGGCTGCATCGCGATCCACGACACGGGTCGCCCCGGCCCGACGTTTTGCCTGCGCGTCGATATCGACGCCCTGCCGATCCATGAGGCCACCGGCAACCATGCGCCCGCCGCCGGGGGCTGGGCCTCGAAACATCCCGGCGTCATGCATTCTTGCGGCCATGACGGCCATACGGTCATCGGCCTTGGCGTCGCACGGCTGTTGAAACCTTACCTCGCCAGCGGGCGCGGCAAGCTGAAACTTCTGTTCCAGCCCGCCGAGGAAGGCGGGCGTGGTGGCCGCGCGGTGGCCGACGCAGGCTGGATGGATGACGTCGACATCTTCGTCGCCCTGCATCTTGGTCTTGGCGTGCCCTCGGGAACCCTGGCCGTCGCGGTTGACGGATTTTTGGCCAACACCCGCTACAACGTGACCCTGACCGGCCGCGCCGCCCATGCCGGGAAAACCCCCGAAGGCGGCCGCAACGCGCTGCTGGCCGCCTGTCAAATGGTGCAGGGGCTGCATGGTC
Organism: Paracoccaceae bacterium; assembly: GCA_037968375.1. Classification (GTDB taxonomy): domain Bacteria; phylum Pseudomonadota; class Alphaproteobacteria; order Rhodobacterales; family Rhodobacteraceae; genus CANNFR01. Next base: position 3,335 of record JBBKVJ010000016.1, read on the forward strand.
TGGCGCAGTCCAGCCGCCCCGGCATCCGCGTGAACGTCGGCCTCTTGCAGGCCGGAACCGCCGTCAACATCGTGCCTGATCTTGCGCGCTTTGACTTCGAGTTGCGCGCCGCCGACAGTGCCGATCTGACCGCCCTCGACACCCGCTGCCGCACCCTGATCGAGGCGACGGCCAACGCGCATGGTATCGGCTGCGACATGGCCCACGGCGGCGGTGCCGAAAGCTGGTCGAACCCGCCCCGGATCGCCGCCTGGGGTGCGGCGGTGAATGCCGCCACCGGCGCCTTTCCCAGCGTCGCACCGATGTTCTTCGGTGCCAGCGAGGATGCCACGACGCTGGCCCGCCGCGCCGCCGCGCGGGGCGGCACCGGCGGCATCTTCGTCCTTGGCGCTGACCTTGCCGATGATCATCACACGCCCAATTTCGACTTTGACGAACGCGCATTGTCGCAGGGCGTCCTGCTGAGCGCTGCGTTGATCGCGGCGACACTTGACCTGAAAGCGTAATCTCGTGATCGGCACGTCCCTTGCTCGACCCAGCATTCCGTCCCATATCTAGCCCATGCTCAAACTGACCCCGATCCTCCTTGCCATCGGCTACGCGCTGGTCATGTACCACTTCTCGGTCTGGCGAACCGGCAAGATGCTTGACGAGAAATCGACAGTTCTGGCCGACCCTGCGCTGAAGAAGCTGACCGATAAGCTGGCCACCGCTCTGGGGCTGGCCCGGATCAACGTCCATATCTATGAGATCGAGCCGGTGAACGGTCTTGCCGCCCCCGATGGCCGGATTTTCCTGACCCGGGGTTTCTACAAGAAATATCGTGCGGGCGAGGTCACCGGTGAGGAACTGACCAGCGTCATCGCGCACGAACTGGGCCATGTCGCGTTGGGTCATTCCCGACGCCGGATGATCGACTTTTCCGGCCAGAACGCGATCCGCACCGCGCTGGCCATGGTCCTGTCACGATTCATCCCCGGTCTCGGCGTCTGGATCGCCAACATGCTGACCTCGCTCTTGGCCGCCCGGCTGTCGCGCGGCGATGAATACGAGGCCGACGCCTATGCCGCCGCCCTGCTGACCAAGGCCGGGATCGGTCCGGGACCGCAAAAGACGCTGTTCACCAAGCTGGAGGCGCTGACCGGTGTCGGTGGCGGCGTCCCGGTCTGGATGATGAGCCATCCGAAAACCGCCGAGCGGATCGCGGCCATCGAAGCGCTGGAGGCGAAATGGGCGGCAGCGAACCCGGCCTTGCCGGAGGGCTGACGGCGGCATGAGGGCTTGGCCTTGGTGGCAATGTCGGACCCGGCGCGGCACTCTGCAAGGTGAGTATTTGTGAACAAAAAAAGCTGGTTGCTGGTTCAGCCGCCAAGCGCCTTGCCGAGCCTTGGCAGGTAGGCGCGTTTGAAGAGCGCCCGCGCGGGTTGCGGCTTACACGACAGCCGTTCGGCCTCGCGCCGCACCTTTTCAGTGGCGCGCGTGACGGCGTCGGCATTTTCGCGCCAAAGCCCCAGCAGGAACGCATCGGGATGCTGCACCTGCAGGCCAAGATCGGCCAGAATGCGGGCCGGGAAGTCGCGCAGGTTCAGCGTGACGATCAGATCGGCCCCGGCCGCCCGAGCCGCCCCCGCCACATGCACATCGTCGGCATCGGGCAAACTGATCCCGGCACCCGCATCATCCGACACCAAGGCAACAGGCCAGGCCAGGTTCAAAACCGCGATCTCGCCCCGCGCGACATCCTCATGGCCGGGCCCGAGCCGGCTGGTGGCGCGGGCCCATTCCTCAAGCACGCGGGGCGACCAGAGCGGCGTAAACAAGCCCTCGCCCGCCACCGCCAGCAGAAACTCGCGCAGCACGGTCGGGTAGAGAACACAGGCATCGAGGAAGGCGCGCATCAGGAGAGCCGGAAGACCAGCGCCTTGAGGTAGCCCGATTCCGGCAGGCCGGGGTGCTGGGGATGGTCGGGTCCGGCAAAGCCGGTGTGGATCAGCTGCGCCTGACGCCCGGCGCGGCCGATGCCCCGCGTGCAGGCGGCGCGGAACTTTTGCAGATCGACGGCATGGCTGCACGAACACAGCACCAGATACCCGCCCGGCGCCACCTGCGTTGCGGCCAGCCGCGCGACCTTTTCATAGGCGCGCAGCCCCGCCT
>JBBKVJ010000017.1:0-7735 GCA_037968375.1 Paracoccaceae bacterium
ATCCCCACCGACGCGCGACAAATTTCGATCAATGCCTCCGGCGAGGTTTGGGGATACTTCACCGACCGGGTCGCGCCGGAACGTTTGGGTCAATTGACCTTGGCGGGCTTCACCAATGAACGCGGGCTTGAGGCCTTGGGGTCCAACCTGTTTGTCGAGACTGAGGCCTCTGGCCCGGCGCTGCAATCGATCCCGGGCGAGGATGGGCTGGGCACCGTGCGGCAGGGCTATCTTGAGGAAAGCTCGGTCGATGCCGTCAAGGAGCTGACCGACCTGATTCAGGCCCAGCGCGGCTATGAGTTGAACGCCAAGGTCATCACCGCCGCCGACCAGATGCTCGGCGCCACGACGCAGATCCGATGATGCGCTGGGCCCCGCTCCTCCTGATTGCGCTGGCGGTTCCGGCGCCGGCACCGGCAGAAACGCTGGTCGCCGCCCGCACCGTGCGCGCGCTGTCGATCCTGACCGCCAACGACCTTGCCGTCAGTGACATGAACGCCGTCGGCGCGCTGGAGCATCCCGACGAGGCGCTGGGCCTCGAGGCGCGCACCATCCTTTATGCTGGTCGCCCGATCCAACCCGACGATGTCGGAACCCCCGCCATTGTCGACCGTGGCAGCATGGTCATCCTGGTATTTCGCCGCGGCGGGCTGAGCATTACCGCCGAAGGTCGGGCGCTGGGCCGTGCCGGTCCGGGCGATCAAATCCGCGTCACCAATCCCGCTTCCCGCACCACGATCACCGGCATTGTTCAGCCCGATGGTCGTGTCGCGGTCGGCTCCCTTTCAGGTTTTTGAGGTTCCACATGCAAACCCGCACCCGGCTTTCCCTTCTTGTTGTGCTGATCGCTCTTGCCGCCTGCGGCCGAATGAGCGAGGTCGGCCGCGCCCCCGCCTTTACGCCGACCGAAGGCAGCAACGAATATTACGCCATGACCAATGCCTCGTTCCCGGCAGGGACCGAAGCCGCGCGTAATGCGCATGATACTTCGCTCTGGAACGCCAGTCGCGAATCGCTGCTGGGCGACCGGCGCGCGGCGGCGCGCGGCGACATCCTGACCATCGTGGTTGAGATCGACGACCGCGCCGAGATCTCGAACAGTTCAGAGCGCTCGCGCAAGGGCAGCGAACGGATGGCCATCCCCTCGCTTCTGGGCATCCCGCAGCGGATCAACGAAAACCTGCCCGCCGGGGCGTCGACCAATCCGGCGGTGGATTTCTCGTCGTCCAGCAGTTCGTCGGGTGAAGGCGGTGTCAGCCGCCGCGAAAAGATGACGCTTCGCGTCGCGGCGACCATCGTCGAGGTATTGCCGAACGGCGTCCTGCGGATCGAGGGCAGCCAGGAAGTGCGGGTGAACTTCGAGATGCGCGAGCTGATCGTCACCGGCTATGTGCGGCCCAGCGATATCTCGCGCCAGAACGAGATCACTTATGACAAGATCGCCGCAGCGCGCATTTCCTATGGCGGGCGCGGGCAGATCACCGATGTGCAGCAGCCGCGCTACGGTCAGCAGGTTGCCGACATCGTTCTGCCGTTCTGAGGCGCGGGGGCAATGCGCAAGCTTCTACCGATCTTACTGGCGCTCATCGGACTTGGCGGTGGCGTCGGCGCCGGGCTGGCACTGAAGCCCGCGCCCGAGATGACGGAAATGCCGGCTGAGGGCGGGACGGAGGGACATCCAGTCGCAGCAGCCGCGCCGGCCCCCGCCCCGGCTGCTGCGGCCTCTGACCTGGAGTTCGTCAAGCTGAACAATCAGTTCGTGGTGCCGGTCGTCTCAGACGGCCGGGTCAGCTCGCTGGTGGTGATGTCGGTCAGCCTGCAGGTGGGAACCGGTGGCCGCGAGACGGTGTTCGCGCGCGAGCCAAAGCTGCGCGACGGGTTTTTGCAGGTGCTTTTTGAACACGCCAATGCCGGCGGCTTTAACGGCAGCTTCACCACCTCGGAAAACCTGCGCACCCTGCGCCGGGCGTTGCTGGAGTCGGCGCAGAGCATTCTGGGCGAGATCGTCAGCGACATTCTGATCATGGACATAATGCGGCAGGACACCTGACTGAGCAGGGGCCTTGCAGGCGTCCGGTCAGAGACCAGACCGGCGTGCGCGGCGCTGTTCCTGCCTGACCGCATCGCGGTTTGCCCTGTCGGCAACCTGACGCAGCGCTTCGGCCCGTCCAAACGCCTTGAGCGCGCTAACACGCTGCACCTCGACCAGCGTCAGATCGCTTGCCAGTGCTATGGCCAGCGCCACGCGGCGTCGTTCCGCCCAGGCGCCCCAGCGATCATAGACCGGTCCCGCAACATGCGCCTCGAGGCCCTGGGCGATCTCGGCCTGCTGGCGGACAACCGCAGTATCAAGCGCGCCGATCCGCGCCCGCCCGGCCTCGGCCCTGACGGTGCGGAGCCGCAATTCCGCCAGTTCGGCGTCAAGTTGCGCCCCGACGATCTTCTGCAGATCGGCCATCCGTCGCCGGTTCATCGCCGCACCTTGCCGCGCGCCCGGGCGCGCATGGTCTCGGCAAAGCGGATCGCGGCGGCGACAGCCTTGTAGTGATCGGAACTGATCTCCTGGCCGATCTCGACACTCGCGTGCAGTGCCCGCGCTGTGGCCGGATCGCGGTGCAGCGGCACACCGGCCTCGGCGGCGGCCTCGCGAATCCGGGCGGCAACCTCGTCGACGCCCTTGGCGACGCATTCCGGCGCCGCCCCTTTCTTGCGGCTCCACTTCAGCGCCACGGCATAATGGGTCGGGTTCACGATCACCACATCGGCCTTCGGCACCTCGGCCAGCATCCGGTTGGTGGCGATGTCGATGCCACGCCGCCGCCGCTCGCCCTTCAGATGCGGATCGCCCTCGCTTTCCTTCGATTCGTCGCGCAACTCCTTGTGCGACATCCTGTTCTTGCGGATATGTTCGAAATATTGCCAGAGGTAGTCGATCGCCGCGATGCTCAGGCTGACCGCCAGCACGACCATCAGGAATCCGCCGATAAGCCGCGCGATCTCGGCCGAAATCATGCCGGGTGACAGGTGCAGAAGCCCCAGGATCGCCTCGGCCTCGCGCGACAGGAACAGCGCGAGGACCACCGAGATGATGCACAGCTTCACCGCACTCTTGGCGAACTCGAACAGGCCATTGCGGCCGAATTTCTGGCCGGCGTTCGACAATGGCGAGATGCGCGACAGTTTCGGCATCAGGTTCTCGCCGGTCACCAGAAACCCGCGTTGCGCGATGATCGCCAGTAGCGCCATCAACGCCGGAACCGCGACCCAGGGCAGCATCGCCAGGGCAACACTCGCCATCAGCCCGCCCACCGGCCCCGAGGCGCCGCCGAAAACAAGCGGTGCTAGGCGTTCGGGCTGGTCGATCAGAACCATCGCCGCGGTGCCGGCCTTGGTCATGCTCCAGCCGCCCAGCACCAAAAGCGCCAGCAACAGGCCGAAATAGGCGGCCGACGTGGTCAGGTCCTGCGAGCGCGGAATCTGGCCCTTCTTGCGCGCCTCTTCCAGCTTTCGCGGTGTCGGGTCGTGTTGTTTGTCGCCGCTTTCGTCGTCGTCGCCGCTCATGGCCCGCCCCCGAACGGATCGAGAAGGAACAGGTTCAGCGCGCCGATCCACACCTGCAGCAGCGTCGGCAAGGCAAGAAACAACAGCGCCAGCCCGCCGAATGTCAGCGCCGGCGCGCCGACGAAGGCCACCATCAACTGCGGCATCGCCCGGTTGATGACGCCAAGCGCCACGTTATAGACCAGCGACGCCACCACAAAGGGTGCGGCCAGAACGAACCCCATCGCAAAGGCCTCGGCCACACGGTAGGTGCCCCAGGTGGCGATCAGCCCGGCATGCGGGAACAGGCCTGGCGGAAACGTATCGTAAGACGCGATCATCGCCCCCGCAACGCGGACATGCAGATCGGCCAGCACCGCCAGCGCCAGCCCCGCGATGGTCAAAAGATGCGAGATCGCGGGCTGCGGATCGATGCCCGCGCTGCCGCCGAAAATCTGCGCCAGTGACGTCGCCTGCGCCGCCATAGCACCTGCCGTCTGCAGGGCAAGCACGAACAGCCGCAGACCCAGACCCAGGATCAGCCCGACCATCACCTCGGCCGCCATCAGGCGCGCAATCTGCGTTGTATCGTCGGTGATCGGCGGCAGATAGGCCTGCGCGGCAGGGGCCACGATGGCCGTGAAGGCCAGCGCCAGACCCAGGCGGATACGACGCGGGATCGACTGTTCGCCAAAGGCGGGCAGAACCGCCATCACCGCGCCGACGCGCAGGAACACAATGAACAGCGCCGCCAGCCCCTCGCGCCCCAGATCGGCAAGCGTGGCCAGATCGGCGATCACGCCGGGACCAGCCCGACCAGCGCGGGGCGCGCCTCAAGCCCGATCTCCTCGAACGACAGAACCGGCGCGGCAATGCCCTTGGCCTTGAGCACGGTCCTGATAAATCGCCGTCGCCGGGTCGAGGTCACCACCGCCGCGTTCGCACCCTGATCGCCCGCGCGTGCCAGCTTTTCGCCCACCGTGCGCGCCAGCCGGTTGAATTCCTCCGGCGGCAGGGCGACGTCGATCTGGCCGCGATCGCCATCGACCTCGTATTGCGCGAAGGTTGCCTCCCATTCCGGTGCCAGCTGGACCAGCGGGATCGTGCCATCCTCGCGCCGCAGCTCGGCGACCAGCTGGAACCCCAACCGGTGCCGCACATGTTCGCAGACCGCCTCGGGCGGGGCGTTCGCATGGCGGACCTCGGCGATGGCTTCGAGGATCAGCGGCAGGTTGCGGATCGACACACGCTCGTCCAGCAGCAGTCGCAGCACTGCCAGCAGCGTGTCGACCGGCACCTTGTCGGGCATCAATTCGTCGATCATCCGCCGGTTCGCCTCGGCGCGTGCGGGGTCCGACAGGTTGGTCATCTCGTCGAGGATGCGCCTGAGCGCCTTCAGCGTCAGCAGCCGCGGCAGGTTGCGCTTGATCACCTCCAGAAGATGCGTCGCCAGAACTTCGGTCGGGGTCACCACAGTCAGGCCCAGCAGTGCGGCATCCTCACGGCTATCGATATCGATCCAGCGCGCAGGGGCGCCATAGACCGGCTCTTTCACGTCCTCGCCGAACGGCAGCCCGTCCTCGACCCCGGCGGTCAGCGCCAGGATCGCGTCGGGGCGGACACGGTTCTGAGCCTGCTCGACGCCCTGGATGCGCACCGCGTACGTGCCCGACGGCAGCCGGGCATTATCGGTCAGGCGTAACTCGGGCAGGATCACCCCGAAGGCCTGGGCCACGTGGCGCCGCATGTTGGTGATCCGCGCCTCTAGCCCGGTCGCGGGGTCAAGCACCATCGAGACCAGATCGGGCGCGAATTCGACATGGATGTCGTCAAGGTCAAGCGTGTCGCCAAGCGGCTTATCGACCGGCAGCGCGGTGGCGGCCGGATCGGCAAGCGCGGATTTCGCGGCCTGCGCCTTGGCCCGAAGCTGCATCTGCCAGGCGAACCAGCCAAGCGCCACCGCGCCGGCCAGAAACGGCACGAAGGGCAGGCCCGGCACCAGCGCGAACAGCGCCATCAGAAACGCCACCGTGGCGATCGCGGCGGGGTAGCGGCCCAGCTGTTCGGACAACGCGGTATCGGTGGCGCCGGTGGCACCGCCGCGCGCCAGCAAAAGCGCCGAGGCGATCGAGATGATCACCGCCGGAATCTGGCTGACCAGCCCGTCGCCGACAGTCAGGATCGCATAGGTCTCGAACGCATCGCCGACCGGCATGTCGTGGATGACAGTGCCCATGACCAGCCCCATTACCAGGTTCAGAAGTGTGATCAGCAGTCCCGCCACCGCGTCGCCCTTGACGAACTTCGATGCACCGTCGAGCGAGCCGAAGAATGTCGTTTCGGCCTGTTCACGCTCGCGCCGCGCCTTCGCTTCCTTGTGGTCGATGGCGCCGGCCGACATGTCGCTGTCGATGGCCAGCTGTTTGCCCGGCATCCCGTCCAGCGCAAAGCGCGCGCCGACTTCGGCCATCCGGCCCGCACCTTTGGTGATGACGACGAAGTTGACGATCAGCAGCACGCAGAACACGACCAGACCCAGAAACACAGAGCCGCCCATGATGAACATGGCGACGCCCTCGATCACTTCGCCCGCCGCATCGGTGCCGGTGTGGCCCTGGCCGATGATCAGCTTGGTCGACGAGATGTTGAGCGACAGCCGCAGCATCAGCGAGGCCAGAAGCACCGTCGGAAAGGCCGAAAACTCCAGCGGGCGTTCAATGAACAGCGTGATGGTGAAGATCAGGATCGCCAGCGCGAATGAGGCGGCAAGGCCGACATCCAGCACCCAGGCGGGCACCGGCAGGATCATCATCACGATGATCGCCATCAGTGCCAGTGCAAAGAGGACGGTGGGCTGAAAGACCCGTGACAGGGTGAGGTCAGCCAGCATTTACGGCCTCGGTCTGGGTCAGTTGGAAACTGTTGACGCGCACCACCTCGGCTGGGCCGGGGGTCGGTGGTGGCGCCCCGGTCAGCCGGGCGACGATCTGATCGAAGTGCGCGCGATATCGGTCGAAGTACTTTTTGGTGCGTGAATCATAGGTGCCAGTGACGCTGCTCAGATCGCCGGTCTCGCCGAGCAACTCTGCCAGAAAGTGGGGCGCGTAGCGGGCATTGGCGAGCGGGTCGAAAATCTCTTCGATCGAGGCAATGGCCTGACCGAGCCAGTGGCAGCTCAACTGGAAACAGCCCACGTCATAACTGCGCGCGCCGTGCTGATGGCGGCGAAAGACATAGGTGCGGGCCTCGGCCTCGGAGGCCAACCAAACCCCTTCGCCTTCCATGCTGTCGGTCCATGGCCAAGGCGGCAACGCGTCGTTGCGACGGCGCCGGGTCTCGGACCGCGTGATCGCCTGCAACACGACCAGTGGTACGCCCGCTCTGTGGGCGGCCTGGGCGGCAGCGGTGTCGCAGATCGTGTCGGGGTCGGGTTTGAGGTCTGCACGTTCGGCGTGTGCATGGTCGGGGGCAAGGGCTGCGACCGGCAGCCCGAGATACCCGATCGACCCAAAATGAATGAAACGTGGCGCAAAACGGGTTCGCGTCGTGGTAGCGCAGACCGGGCAAGTTAGTGCCGCATCTCTGGCGGCAGACCTCTGCGGGTCACTCTTGCGAAAGGTGTGTCGGCTGGCTGCCCGGTTTGCCCTTCGCACGGAGACGCAGGACCGGGGCATGGCGCCAACATGCGCTGCTTGCTGCAGCGCATCCTGCCGGATCGCGGCCTTGGAGGGGCCCGTCATATCACCATCTCCACGATTCTTGCAGGAGGTCGTCGCGCGGACATTAGCGGCCAAGATGTTGCGAATTGGTAAGCGTCGCCGGAACCGGGGCCGGGGGCCACGCCTTCAGTGCCTTTACCCGCCGCCTCGGGTCAGGATGTCACCCAAAAGGGCGCGCGCCGCCTTGGCATCGTCCAGGGCCGTCTGTGCCGCGGCGACCCTGCCGACCGGGGTAGCAGTGGGCGTGATCGTGGGCCCGTCCTGCACTTCGACGAGGGCGGTCTGGTCGAGACCTGCGTCCGGCCTTGCCGTAAGGTCGGCGCCAACCTCTGCCACTGACGCCGCGTTGGTCACCGTCGGAACGGCTGTCGACCTGCGCGCAGCTTCGGCCTCGGCAATCCGCTGCGTCACGGGGTCTTCGCTGGACGCAAGCAGATCCCACGCTCCCGCAATCCAGGCGGCGCGTTCCGACAGCG
>JBBKVJ010000018.1:0-26170 GCA_037968375.1 Paracoccaceae bacterium
CCCTCACGCCGCCACCGGCGCGCGTTTGGTCAGGCCCAGTTGCGTACGTACGGCGTCCGGCCCGATCACCCGGGCGCCCATCGCCTCGATGATCGTCACCGCGCGCTCGACCAGTTGCGCATTGGTGGCCAACTGCCCTTTGCCAAGCCAGAGGTTGTCCTCCAGCCCGATCCGCACATGACCCCCCGCCAGCACGCTTGCTGCCACATAGGCCATCTGGTGGCGCCCCAACCCGAAGGCCGAAAAGGTCCAGCCCGGCGGCACGTTGTTGACCATCGCCATGAAGGTGTTGAGGTCATCCGGCGCGCCCCAGGGCACGCCCATGCACAGCTGCACCAACGCGGGGTCTTTCAGAACACCATCCGCGACCAGCTGCTTGGCATACCAAAGATGCCCGGTGTCAAATGCCTCGATCTCGGGCCTGACGCCCAAAGCCTCCATCTCGGAGCCCATCGCGCGCAGCATGCCCGGCGTGTTGACCATCACGTAATCGGCCTCGGCAAAGTTCATCGTGCCACAGTCAAGCGTGCAGATCTCGGGCAGGCACTGGCGGATATGCTCGATCCGGTCGGCAGCATTGGCCATGTCGGTGCCCTTGGCAGGTGGCAGCGGCGCCCCCGGCCCGCCCAGCATCAGATCGCCGCCCATCCCGGCGGTCAGGTTCAACACCACATCGGTTTCTGCCGCGCGAATCCGCTCGGTCACCTCGCGGTAATAGTCGACCCGTCGCGACGGCGCGCCGGTGTCGGGATCGCGGACATGGCAATGCACGATGGCTGCCCCCGCCCTGGCGGCGGCAATGGCACTGTCGGCGATCTCTTGCGGCGAGCGCGGCACATGCGGGCTGCGATCCTGGGTGCCGCCCGATCCGGTCACGGCACAGGTGATGAAAACCTCGGGGCTCATGGTCAATGGCATGGATGGTCCTCCCTCGGCCCCGAGGAAATGCTATTCCCGCGACCCGGGCAAGCCCAGAAGCGACCCACCTGCGCCTGCCCCCGCACCGACCCGTCCGGGTGCTCTCCCGCGCCTCCGTCGTTCACCTGCCGATACACGCACGATGCGCTGACCGAGGTTTGGTCCGGAACCCACAAAACGTACCAGGACCCTTCCAGAATTTCGCAATCGAGACGCCGATCACCGCTCGGGGCGACCCGCGGCGCGTGCCGGACCAACTCCCCCCGCCGCGCCACCCTCTCCACTTCCTTTTGTTTTAAATACCGTCGGGGGGCTTCGCGGGAACCGCGAAGCGGGGGCAGACAGCCCCCGCCATCGCCACAAACCAGACGCACCACCCGTCAAAGGCGCAATCGCGGGCGCAAGCCCGCGCCGGGCCCAACCTGAGGATCGGGCCGCTAGGCCCGTGACGAAGGGCGGGAGGGCACCCGGCAGGGTCGCTTCAGAACGGCAAAGGATGCGCCTTGTGGGCGGCGGCGATGTCGGACAACACCTCGGGTGACAGGGTCAGATCGGCGGCCCCCAGCACCACCGCCAACTGATCGGTCGAGGTCGCGCCGATGATCGGGATCACCGGAAACGGCCGGGCCAGCACCCAGGCCAGCGCCATTTGTGCGGGGTCGAGGCCGTGGCGCCGGGCGATGCCCAGATAGGCCGACACCGCCTCCCAGACCCGCGGCGTCACCCGGCCGCCAAGTTCGGCGTTCTGCGCCCGCCGGGTGCCCTCGGGGATCACATCGCCGGTATACTTGCCGGTCAGCATGCCCGAGGCCAGCGGCGTGAAGCCCAACAGCGTCACCTCTTCATTGGCGCCTAGCTCAGCCAGATCGGTGTCGTAAAGACGGCACAGAAGCGAATATTCGTTCTGGATCGAGGCGGCACGTGGGCCGCCCCTGGCCTCGGCGATCCGCAACCATTCGGCCATGCCCCAGGCGCTTTCATTCGACAGCCCGAAATGCCTGATCTTGCCCACAGCGACCATCCGCGCCAGCGCCTCCAGCACATCCTCGATATGCGCCCGCACCTCGGCAGGCTTCTGCGCCGAGGGATCAAAACTCCAGTTCTGCCGGAAGTGATACGATCCCCGGTTCGGCCAGTGCAGTTGGTAGAGGTCGATCACATCGGTCTGCAGCCGCTTCAGCGACGCCTCTACACAGGCCTCGACCGCAGCCCCGGTGATCGGCGCGCCGCCGCGCACGTTCTGGTTTCCTGCGCCGGAAATCTTGGTTGCGATCACGATATCGTCGCGGCGTCCGGATCGGGCAATCCACGAACCGATGATCTCTTCGGTGTGCCCGACCGTCTCGGCTTTGACCGGGTAGGTCGGATACATTTCCGCCGTGTCAAGGAAATCGACACCGTGGTCCAGCGCCATGTCCAACTGCGCATGACCCTCGGCCTCGGTGTTCTGGCTGCCCCATGTCATCGTGCCAAGGCACAGTTCCGAGACGGACAGGCCAGTGCGGCCAAGCGGGCGTTTCTTCATTGCGGGATCCTCGGGGTTGCGGGCAAGAGCTATAATCAAGGCCAAAGGCAGGCCAAGTGTGCTGCCAAGAGCCTAGCGGGATCACGGCCCGGGGCAAGGGCCGCCGCCTGCACGCGGTCGGATCGGCAGGTCGCATCACCCGCCTTTTCCGCAGTCTCGTCTTTTTCTGCGGCTAAAAGAAATGCTCCATAATCTCGCCGTTTTCTCCGGCAAGGTAACATCCATGGCCCAGCTTCGCCCTCTCCTTGCCGCGATCTTCATGGTGATCGCGCTGTTTGCCGCAGGCATCTACATGACCGGCGGCTTCGATCCGACCTCGCTGATCGGAAAGTCCGGCGCCAGCGGCCCCGATGAAAGAGCAGTCGCGCGGGTGTCCGCGGTCTTTCAGAAGTTCGCCGAAAACCATGCCCTCAGCGAAGCCTCGCTGGCGATCGGCTATGATCGCGGCCTCGTGCACGGCGAAGGCGTCGGCCGCATCGCAGACGCCCCGGTGCCGGTTGCAAGCCTGTCCAAGGCGGTCACTGCGGTCTGTCTGGCAAATCTGTTTCGCACCCGGAACCTGCCATTCACCACGACCCTTGCCGATCTCACACCGCAATTGTCCGCCCTGCGCGTGACGCCGCCCGCCCATGCCCGCGACATCCGCGTCTCGGACCTTGTCAGCCACACCAGCGGCCTCGATCCCGACATCACTCAGGGCAACATGCCAAGTCCTAGCTTCGGGCCTGCGGGCCTGCACCGCCGGATCGCCTTTCAGGCGATGGCCCGCAATGCGATGCGCGGGGTGCGCGGTCGATTCTATTACAACAATGGCAATTACGCGATTCTGGCCGCCGTGATCGAGGCCGTGTCGGGGCGCGAGTACGCGCCCTTTTGCGCCGAGACGGTTCTGACACCCGCCGGTGCGACGAGCGCCCATATGCAGGGCCGTCTGGCGGCCCTGTCCAGCTTTGGCGGATGGGACATTTCGGCAGCCGACCATACCCGGTTCTTGATGCACTGGTTCGCGCCCGAACAGCCCTGGATCGCAAGGCCGCAAGACTTTCCCGGCGCCGAAACCGCGACAGGGTCGGTTTACGGGTTGGGCATGTCGCGCAAGGAGCTGCGGGGCGGCCAAGTCTACACCCATTTCGGAATGATATGCACGGATCAGGCGCAAGACGGCACCGGAGCGGTCGCCATCGTCCTGCCCGGCAGCTATGCGATGACCGTCACCTGGAACCGGTGCCTGGACGACGACACGATCCTTGAGTTCATCGCCGATCTGAGCGCCGCGGTCCGGTAGGATACGCCGCCTATTGCGCCGCGGTCACCGAAGGTGAAGGGTGGGCGCCACGCCCTAGCCGGACCAAGCCCGATGCGCCTGCTGATCTCCTTTGCCGCCCTGTTTTTGTCGGTCATCCTGTTGCAACTCGGATCGGGCGGCGTGGTGCCGCTGGATGCGCTGTCGGGCGTGGCACTGGGCTTTACCACCTCCGAGATCGGACTTCTGGGCTCGGCGCATTTCCTGGGCTTCTTCATCGGCTGCTGGGGCGCGCCACGCCTTATGGGGTCGGTCGGCCACAGCCGGGCGTTTGCGGCATTCTGCGCGGCGGGGACCATCGGTATTCTTGCCCACATGCTGGTCATTCACCCCTATGCTTGGGCGGGACTCAGGCTGATGTCAGGCCTCTGTGTCGCGGGTTGTTACACGGTGGTCGAGGCCTGGCTGCAATCGAAGGTGACGAACGAGACCCGGGGCCGCGCTATGGGCACCTACCGGGTCGTCGACATCCTGGGCTCGCTGGGTGCGCAGCTGTTCATCGGGATTCTGGAGCCGGCCTCGTATGTCTCCTACAACCTTCTGGCTCTGTTGTGCTGTGCCGCCCTTCTGCCCTTGACCCTGACCCGCGCCGAACAGCCCGCGACACCTGCCGCACCACGCTTGCGGCCGCGCCTCGCGTGGCAAAAATCGCCCTTGGCGGCGGTCGGCGTCGTGGTGTCTGGCATAACCGGTGCCTCGTTCCGCATGGTCGGGCCGGTCTACGGTATCGCAGTCGGGCTGACGGCGGATCAGATCGCCCTGTTTCTGGCAGCCTACGTGGTGGGCGGCGCTTTGGCGCAGTATCCGACCGGCTGGCTGGCCGACCGGTTCGACCGGCGTCATGTGCTGATCTGGCTGTCGGTGGCCTCGGTCTTGGCCTGCGGCGGCACGATGGCGTTTTCCGGGTCGGGCACGGTGGCAGTATTCCTGTCGGCGGGTCTGTTCGGACTGACCACGATCCCGATCTATTCGGTCTCGGCCGCCCATGCGCATGACTTTGCCAGCGATGACGAGCGCATCGAACTGTCGGCGGCGCATATGTTCCTTTACGCCATCGGCGCCACCGCAGCCCCGCTGGTCGCCTCGGCGCTGATCGCCGCCTTTGGCCCCTGGGCGATGTTCGCGCTGATCTCGCTGGCGCATCTGGCGCTGGTGATCTTCGGGGTGATGCGGATGCGGGCGCGGCCAGCACCGGGATCGCGGACCGCCTACCAGTATATCCCCCGCACCTCGTTCATCTTCGGGCGTTTGCTGGGGCGCAGGCGTGACAAGGACGACTGAGGCCACGCCGCGCAAATCGCTGGCCCTTGCGGGGCTTGGCCGCTAAACCTCGGCCCGGAAATGGCGGGAACAGACATGGCGCGCATCCTCATCACCTCGGCGATCCCCTATATCAACGGGATCAAGCATCTGGGGAACCTGATCGGCTCGCAACTGCCCGCCGACCTTTTCGCCCGCTACAGTCGCGCACGCGGGCACGAGGTGCTATTCCTCTGCGCCACCGACGAACACGGCACCCCCGCCGAACGGGCCGCTGCCAAGGCGGGCAAGCCGGTGGCCGAGTATTGTGCCGAGATGTGGGCGGTGCAGAAGGAATTGTCGGACGGCTTCCGGCTGTCGTTCGACCATTTCGGCCGCTCATCCAGCCCGCAGAACCACCGCCTGACGCAGCATTTCGCGGGCAAGCTGGACGAGGCGGGGCTGATCGCCGAAGTGTCCGAAAAGCAGGTTTTTTCGGTCGCCGACAACCGTTTTCTGCCCGACCGCTATATCGAGGGCACCTGCCCGAACTGCGGCTATGAACGTGCGCGGGGCGATCAGTGCGAGAACTGCACCAAGCAGCTTGACCCGACCGACCTGATCAACCCGCGCTCGGCGATCTCTGGCTCGACCGATCTGGAAGTACGCGAGACCAAACATCTCTATCTGCGCCAGTCGCAATTGAAGGACCGGCTGGACCGATGGATCGACAGCCAGAGCGACTGGCCGATCCTGACCACATCCATCGCCAGGAAATGGCTGCACGATGGCGACGGGCTGCGCGACCGGGGCATCACCCGCGATCTGAACTGGGGCGTGCCGGTGAAGAAGGGCGTCGCCGACTGGCCCGGCATGGAGGGCAAGGTTTTCTATGTCTGGTTCGACGCGCCGATCGAATACATCGCCTGCGCCGCCGAATGGGCCGATGCCCAAGGATACGAGGAAAGTGCTTGGGAACGCTGGTGGCGCACCGATAAAGGCGCTGACGATGTTCGATATGTGCAATTCATGGGCAAGGACAACGTGCCGTTCCACACCCTGTCCTTCCCGGCCACGATCATGGGATCGGGCGAGCCGTGGAAGCTGGTCGATTACATCAAATCGTTCAATTACCTGAACTACGACGGTGGCCAGTTCTCGACCAGCCAGGGCCGTGGTGTGTTCATGGATCAGGCGCTGTCGATCCTGCCGGCGGATTACTGGCGCTGGTGGTTGCTATCGCACGCACCGGAAAATTCCGACAGCGAGTTCACCTGGGAGAATTTCCAGACCTCGGTGAACAAGGACCTCGCCGATGTGCTGGGCAATTTCGTCAGCCGGGTCACCAAATTCTGCCGCTCGAAATTCGGCGAGGCTGTACCCGAAGGCGGCCAGACCGGCGCGCAGGCGCAAGCGCTGATCGCCGATCTGGAAACCCGCGTCCGCGCCTATGAGGCACATATGGAGGCGATCGAGGTCCGCAAGGCCGCTACCGAATTGCGCGCGATCTGGGCGGCGGGCAACGAATATCTGCAATCGACCGCGCCCTGGACCGTCTTCAAGGACGACCCCGAACGCGCGGCGGCGATCACCCGTCTCGGCCTCAACCTGATCCGACTTTACGCGGTCCTCTCGGCGCCGTTCATCCCCGATGCCGCTGCCGCGATGCTGGACGCGATGGGCAGTGATGACAGGTCATGGCCCGGCCCGATTGCCGAGGCGCTGACCGCCCTGCCGACGGGCCATGCGTTCACCGTGCCCGAAGTGTCGTTCAAGAAGATCACCGATGACGAGCGCGCGGACTGGGAGCAACGCTTTTCCGGCGTGCGCGCCTAGGCAGACGAGGCTGCGGGCGTTTCGGCGTCTTCCTCATCGGCCACTTTGTCCTTGTCGACCATCGGCGGATCGGCGCGGCCCGACAGAAAGACGCCAAGCCCCTCAAGTCCGGGAATATGCTCGGAAAAGGCGCGCAGCGTGATCAGCACCGGCACCGCGATCACCATGCCGGTCACCGACCAGGCCCAGCCCCAGAACGCCACCGCCATGAACACCACGACCGGGTTCAGCTTCAGGCTGCGGCCCACCGCATAGGGCGTGATCAACTGCCCCTCGATGCTGGTCAGCGCAAAGTAGACCGCACCCGCCAGAACCGCGCTGCCGGCCAGATCGAAGCTGACGATGCCGATGGCGACGGTGATGATCACCCCGATGATCGAACCGACGAACGGAATGAAGTTCAAGACGAAGGCCATCGCACCGAACAGCACCGGATTGGGCATGCCCAGCAGGAACAGCGCGAAACCGATGCAGACACCGAGACAGGCATTGATCGTGGTAATGGTCAGGAAATAGCGGCTGATCTTGCGCTCGATATCGTAGACGATGCCGATTGCGCGGCGCTTGTCGCGAAACGTCGGGCTGACGCGGACGATCTTTTCATAGAACATGTCGCCCGACGAGATGAGAAAGAACAGCAGCACCAGAGTCAGCACCAGCTGAGCGATGAAATAGGGCGTGTTGGTCAGGATCTGGGCGACGTATCCCGGCTGATCGACCACCACGCGTTCCGGTTCGGTGCCATCGGCGTTGGGGCTCGAGGTCAGTTTCTCGACCTCTTCGGTGGCTTCGGCGACCTTTTCGAACGCCCAGTTCAGATCGCGCAGTTTCCATTCGACATCGCGCATGATCGATGGCGCGTCGGTGGCATAGGTCTGCAACGGCCCCGACAGCCCGAAAACCGCCGCCGCGATCAGCGCGATAAGGCCGGCGATAAGGCCGGTCGCCACGATCACCGGCGCCACGCCGCGGCGCATCAGCGCACGCCTGATTGGTGAAAAGGTCAGCGCCAGCAGATACGCGAGAATGAGAGGCATCAGGAATGTGCGGGCCTCGACAATGGCGGCCCCGGCGGCGAGGATGAACAGCCCGATCACGGCCCAATGTGCCGAGGCCTTTACATCGACGCGGTGCTCGTCGGCGTCTGGCGTTTCGGCCATTGTGTGATTTCCCCGCTGCTGTCGGCCCGGTTCGGGGACAAAAGCATAATACGCGCCCCGCCTGACCTGCACCACGCCAACCCGGGCCGAGGCCGAAAGGTTCCCTGATAATATCCCATTCGTACAAAAATCCCATTCGTACAAAAAAAAGGGGCGCGCTGTTCGCACGCCCCGCCCGAATTCCGGTGCTGCCCGCCGCTTACGCGATCTGCAGGTTGATCGCCGACTCGCGGCCATCGCGTCCGGCTTCGATGTCAAAGGTCACTTTCTGACCGTCATTCAGGGCACGGATGCCCGACCGCTCAAGCGCCGAGATATGCACGAACACATCTTTCTTCCCGCCTTCCGGCTCGATGAAACCGAAGCCTTTGGTGGCGTTGAACCATTTCACGGTGCCATTGGCCATCGCTGTTCTCCCTTATTTTGTCGCCCGCGGAACTGCGGCGACCCGGCTCGGTCAATGTCAGATCGAATGACTGTGCCGCGAAGGTGACAGTGTCGATAGCAATAACGTCGCCCAAAAAATATGAGACTGCTTTTTGGGAAAATCAAGGATTTTCACCAGCGTTGCGGCCCGGCGCGACAACCCGCCAACCGGGCGTCGACATATCGTGCAGATGCCGCCGCCCCGGACGTCGCCGCGCAAGCCATTCATCCCAGGCTGACCCAGGCCGCATCGCGTTTTGACGAACGCAGACAGGCGTCGATGAACTTGACGCCTTTCAACCCATCGGCGGCATCCGGGAAGTGAACCTCGGGTGGTAGCGGCAGCTTGGCCTGATGCGCGCGGATGGCGCGTGCCGCCTCGGCATAGATATTGGCGAAGCCTTCAAGATAGCCTTCGGGGTGGCCCGGCGGGATGCGGCTGATCCGGGCGGCGGCGGCACCCGCACCCGCACCGCCACGGGTGATCACGCACTTGGGTTCCCCAAGCCGCGCGAACCACAGTTGGTTCGGCTCTTCCTGGGCCCATTCCAGCCCGCCCTTTTCGCCGTAGATGCGCAGCTTCAGCGCGTTCTCGTTGCCCGGCGCCACCTGGCTGGCCCAAAGCATGCCGCGTGCGCCGCCCGCATAGCGCAGCATCACGCTGACGTTGTCGTCCAGCCGCCGACCCGACACAAAGGTGGTCAGCTCGGCGCTCAGTTTCTCGACGGTCAGCCCCGAGACGAAACCGGCCAGGTTATAGGCGTGGGTGCCGATGTCGCCAATACAGCCGCCGCCTCCCGACCGCGCCGGATCAGTGCGCCATTCCGCCTGTTTCTGGCCGGTCTGTTCCAGAGCCTCGGTTAGCCAGTCCTGCGCGTATTCGACCTGCACCAGCCTGATATTGCCAAGCTGGCCGCCCGCCACCATCTCACGCGCCTGACGCACCATCGGATAGCCGGTGTAATTGTGGGTCAGCACAAACAGCGCGTCTGAGGTCTGGGCCAGCTTTGCCAGTTTGCGGGCATCCGGCAGTGTTGAGGTCATCGGCTTGTCGCAGATCACATGGATGCCGCGTTTGAGGAACTCGCGGGCCACCGGGTAATGCAGGTGGTTGGGGGTGACGATGGCGACGGCCTCGATGCCGGTCTTCAGCCGCGCCTCGCGCTTGGCCATCTCGACATAGCTGCCATAGGCGCGGTCTGCGGCGACACCCAGATCGGCGGCGCTGGCCTTGGATTTCTCCGGCGTCGAACTGAAGGCCCCGGCGGCCAGTTCGAAGTGATCGTCGATCCGGGCCGCGATGCGGTGCACACCGCCGATGAAGGCGTCACGACCGCCGCCCACCATGCCCAGCCGGATGCGCCCCGGGCGCGCGTCGGATTTGCCCTCGATCGCCATCAGCTTAAGCCCAGCATCTTGCGATTGGCGCCTGCGTCGGCGCCATCCTGGGTGAAATCATCGAAGGCTTTTTCGGTGACGCGGATGATGTGATCCTTGACGAAAGCCGCCCCTTCGATGGCGCCATCCTCGGGGTGCTTGATCGCGCATTCCCATTCGACCACGGCCCAGCCGTCGAAATTGTTGGTCGCCATCTTGGCGAAGATCGACGCGAAATCGACCTGGCCGTCGCCCAGGCTGCGGAACCTTCCGGCGCGGTTTTCCCACGACTGATAGCCGCCATAGACGCCCTTGCGCCCAGTCGGATTGAACTCGGCATCCTTGACGTGGAACATCTTGATGCGGTCCTTGTAGATGTCGATATGGTCGAGATAATCCATGCACTGCAGCACCAGATGCGAGGGATCATACAGCATGTTGCAGCGCGGGTGATCATCGACCCGTGCCAGGAGCATCTCGAACGTATCGCCGTCGTGCAGGTCTTCGCCCGGATGGATCTCGAAACAGACATCGACACCGTTTTCCTCGGCGTGATCGAAGATCGGACGCCAGCGGCGGGCCAGTTCGTCGAACGCCTCGTCGACGAGGCCAGCGGGGCGCTGTGGCCAGGGATACATGTAGGGCCAGGCCAGCGCGCCGGAGAATGTCACAGAGCGGTCGATCCCGAAGTTGCGCGACGCGGTGATGGCTTTCCTGACCTGATCGACCGCCCATTCCTGCCGCGCCTTGGGATTGCTACGCACCGATGGCGCTGCGAAATTGTCGAAGGCGGTATCATAGGCGGAATGCACGGCCACAAGTTGACCCTGCAGATGGGTTGACAGGTCGGTGATCTCGACCCCGTTCTCGCGCGCCTTTCCGGCGATCTCGTCGCAATAGGCCTTCGATTCCGCCGCCTTGGCCAAATCAATGAGACGCCCGTCCCAGGACGGTATCTCGACGCCCTTGTAGCCCCATTCGGCGGCCTGCCTGGTGATGCCGTCCCAGGTATTGAACGGCGCTGCGTCACCGGCGAATTGCGCCAGAAACAGGCCCGGTCCCTTGATGGTTTTCATCTCATGTCCTCCCGTTGGATGTGGTCACAGCCCGGCGGCTTGCATCGATGCGTGGATATGGGCAAATCCGTCGCGGTAAACCGCTTCGGGGCTTTTGGCGAAGTCGCGCCAGACCCTGGTGGCGGCGGCAAGGTCCGGCAGGCCGCGCCCGAAGGCCTCGATTGTCAGCCAGTCGTCATAGCCGATCGTTTTGATCGCCGCATAGGTCTCGGCCCAGGGGATGTTGCCCCGCCCCGGCACGCCGCGATCATTCTCGGAAATGTGGATGTGCTGCACCACGTCCTTGTTGCGGGTCAGCGCGCCGATCGGATCGGCCTCTTCGATATTGGCGTGAAAGGTGTCGTACATGGCGCGGATATTGGGATGGTCGATGGCGCGGATGTGCCCGGCCAGAGCGTCCATCGTGTTCAAGAGGTAGCATTCGAACCGGTTGAGAGCTTCGAGGCAGACGGTGATGCCGTGGCCTTTGGCAATCTCGCCGATCTGGCGCTGGCAGGCGATGGAGCGTTCAAACTCGGCACCGGTGGGGCCGGTCCCAGAGAAGTGCCCGAGGGTCGAATGCAAGGGGCCGCTCAACCGTGTTGCGCCGAGGGCTGCGCAGCACTCCAATGCCCATTTCATATGGTCGATGCCCGCCTGCCGCGTGGCGGCATCGGGGGCGATCAGGCTTTGCGCCGGGTTGCCGTTGGCGGCCACGGCGGTGCGCTGCAGCCCCAGATCGTCAAGCATCCGCCCGTTGGCGGCAAAATCCGCCTCAGCGCCTTCGAAGATCGGAATCTCCACCCCGTCAAAGCCGGTTTTGCGGATGTCGGCCAACAGCACCTGATGCTCGGGGCCGATCGTTGTGGTCCAGAGAAACATGCACATGCCAATTTTCATCGCCTAATTTCCTCCCACAGCAATCCCGGTAATCTGGTCATACCAAATAGCAGGTTTTGGTCAATCCCGATCTTGGTGCCATCAAACATGGACGGCCACAATAATATCAGGGACAGCCTGACGCCAAAGCCATATCACCTGCTCCGAACAGAAAAATCTTGGCAGCCCCCACTTGACCGGATTTTGCTTCAGGTGCTAACTGGTCCAACCAATTCAAGACCGTAGCACGGGAACGCAACTTAAGATTGCACAGGCTTTCCGGCGACAGTCGACAGGCAAGAGGACAGACCATGCATCTTTCAACGCACAACTGGATGCGGGCCGAGCCGTTGGAAACGACGGTGCGCCGGATCAAGCAATACGGCTATGAAAGCATCGAGATTTCGGGCGAGCCGACACAGTACAACACCCGCGACACGCTGAAGTTGCTCAAGGACAACGGCATGCGCTGCTGGGGGGCGGTGACGCTGACGCTGGGCGAACGCAACCTGGCCGCCCGCGATCAGGGTCAGCGCGAGCGCTCGGTCGATTATGTCAAAAGCGTGCTGACCATGGTCAGCGAGCTGGAAGGCGAGATCATCACGCTGGTGCCCGCAACCGTCGGCAAGGTGGTGCCGGATGGCACGCCCGAAGAGGAATGGGGCTGGGTCGTCGATGCCACACGCGAGTGTTTCCATCACGCCAAGAAGGTCGGCGTGCGCATCGCAGTTGAACCGCTGAACCGCTTTGAGACCTATTTTTTCAACCGTGGTGCGCAGGCGCTCGCACTTGCCGATGCGGTCAGTCCCGAGGTCGGCGTGTGCCTGGATGCGTTCCATCTGAATATCGAAGAAGAGGACATGTTCCAGACGATCCGCGATATTGGCGACCGGCTGTTCGATTTCCACGTCGCTGACAACAACCGCTTTGCCGCCGGGCTGGGCCATATCGACTGGAAGCGCGTAGTGCAGACGCTGCGCGACATCGGCTATGACGGGGGGCTGACCAACGAGTTTGTGGCCCCGGTGGATCGCACCCCTGCCGCCCCCTACCCCGACATGGTCGATACCAACCCCACCGACATCCCGCCCGAGCAGCTCAAGTTCATCCAGGACCACGGGTCCAGCGTTCTGACCGAGAAGTTCTATGCCGAGCAGATGAAAATCACGGCCGAGACGATCCTGCCCCTGATCAAGTGAAGGGCGGCGGTTTTCTTCGGGTCGTTCTTGCGATGCGCCCGAAGGGATGAAGGAGTTGCAATGCGCATAACCTCGGCTCAGGCGTGGTGGGTCCAGATACCGATTGCGGCGGACAAGCAGCATGTCAGCGATTTTGGCCGGCTCAGGACATTCGATGCCGCGATCCTGCGGCTGGAAACGGATGACGGGCTGATCGGCTGGGGCGAGGCCAAGAATGCCGCCGGAAGTGCCGGGGAATACGGCACGCTGGTGCATCTGCTGAACCACGAGTTCGGGCCAAAGGTGATCGACCGCGACCCCGCCGATGTGACCTGGATCTGGGAAGACCTCTATAACGGGGTTCGCGCCGGAAAGGCGCGCCATTCCGGGCAGGTGATGCCGGAACTGGCGCGGCGCGGCATGACCATCGCGGCGATCAGCGCAATCGATATCGCGCTGTGGGATATCCTGGGCAAGGCCGATGGCAAGCCGGTCTGGCAGCTTTTGGGCGGACGCAAGGCCGACCGGCTGCGCGCCTATGCCTCGGGCGGTTGGGCCGACAAGGACGGGATCGGCGCGCAGTTGCAAGGCTATATCGACACGGGCGGTTTCGACGGCGTCAAGATGCGCGTCGGCGCGATGGACGGGACACCGCACCGGTCTGCCCTACGGGTGGTCGCGGCGCGGCAGGCGCTGGGGCCGGATGTCGATCTGATGGTCGATGCTCATGGCACCTTTTCGGTGGCCGACGCAAAACGCTTTGCCTGGCTGGTGCGCGATTGCGATCTGGCGTGGTTCGAGGAGCCGGTGACCGGCGATGACAAGCCCGGCATGGCCGAAGTGCGGGCCGCCACCCATGTGCCGATTGCCGCCGGGGAATCCGAGGCGACACGCTATGACTTTCGCGATCTCATCACCGGGCGCTGCGTGGATATCCTGCAGCCCGACCCGGCGTCCTGCGGCGGCATCTCCGAGGCGATGCGGATCGGCACGCTGGCCTCGGCGTTCAACCTGCGCCTTGCACCACATCTCTGGGCCGGGGCGCCCTGTTTCTTTGCCGGGCTGCATGTCTGCGCCGCGTCACCGGCAAGTTTCACGGTAGAGTTCTCGCTGGGCGCCAATCCGATGATCCACGATCTGTCGAAGTCGCCGGTCAGGGTGGCGGACGGCATGATTGCAATTCCGGAATCGCCCGGTATAGGGCTTGATATGAACGAGGCCGTGATCAAGAAATTCGCGCGTAAAGGTTGATCATGCAGGAAAACGAATTCCTTGCCACACTGGCATCGCATCTGATCGCGGTGGCCGAGGAAAACACGGGCAAGGCATCCTCGGAACGCGAACTGGCCGAGCATTTCACCGTCAGCCGGGGCCAGATACGCGAGGCGCTGGCGATCCTCGAGGCGATGCAGGTGATCGAACGGCGGGCGAAATCGGGCATCTATCTGCGCAAGGGCCATCGCGGGATCGAACAGCTTGCGTTCTTCGCCCGCGCCGGATTGCCGGTCGAGCCGCGCCAGATCTACGAGGCCGTCGAGGTGCGCAAGATACATGAGATTCAGGCGGCGGAACTGGCGGCCGAACGCGCAACCGAAGAGAATTTCGCCAATCTGCAGCGCATCCTCGACGATTCCGAACAGCGGATTGCCGCGGGTGAGGGGCTGTCCCTGCTGGACCACGATTTCCATCTTGAGATCGTCCGCGCAACCCAGAACGAGATTTTCTACAATCTGTGCACCACTTTCTATGTGCTCAGTGAAAAGCGCCTGGCGATCTATTTCCGCAAGGGCGAGCGCAACCGCCAGTCGCATCTCGAACACCAGCAGATTTTCGAGGCCCTGCGGCGGCGCGACGGGGCGCTGGCCAAGGCGCTGATGTCGTCGCATCTGCGCGGCGCGATGAGCTATTGGTCCGAACTGCTGGAAGACAAGGACGCGAAACCCCTGCAATAGGAAGGCGCGGATGTCCGGATCGAAGGCCATATTCTCGACCCATGCGCTGCATCCCGAGGTGACCCGGGCGCTGCAAATGCTTGGCGTGTATCGCGTCGCCTCGGCACCCACACCGGACGCCATCGACTGCGAAAGCGCAGGCGCCGAGATCATCGTGGTGCGGGCACCGATCGCGCCCGAAATCATCACCCGGGAAAGCCGCCTGATCGCCTGTGTGCGGCATGGCGCGGGGCTGGACATGATCCCGGTCGAGGTCTGCACCGGCGCGGGAGTTCTGGTGGCGAACGTGCCGGGGGCCAATGCTGTGACGGTGGCAGAGCATGTGATATGGTCGGCGCTGGCGCTGCTGCGCCACTATCCGGTGGTCAACGGCGACCTGCGCAGAAACGGTTGGGAGGCCGGGCGCAAACATTCCGACGCGGGGCGCGAATTGTCGGGGGCGACCGTCGGGATACTGGGGGTCGGCAACATAGGCCGCGAGGTGGCGCGGATCGCACGTCAGGGCTTTGGCTGCACCGTGATCGCGCATACCCGCTCACCCTGCACCTTGCCGCAGGGGGTTACGCCGGTCAGCTTCGCCGACCTCGTGGCCCAGTCCACCGTGCTGGTGCTGGCCTGCCCACTGACCGACGCGACGCGCGGTATTCTGGGGCGTACGGCGATTGCGGCGATGCGGCCCGGTGCGATCGTGATCAACGTCTCGCGCGGTCCGGTCACTGACGAGGCGGCGCTGATCGACGCACTCCGGCGCGGGCATCTGGGCGGTGCGGCGGTGGATGTGTTCAGCGCGCAGCCCTTGCCTGCCGATCATCCGTTCTTCACCCTGCCGAACGTGATCCTGACGCCGCATATGGCGGGCATCACCGAGGAAAGCATGCTGAGGATGGGTCAGGGCGTGGTAAGCGAGACGCAGCGGATTCTGGCGGGTCAGAAGCCGGATAATTTTTGCAATCCCGAGGTTTGGGAGACGTACCGCACCCGGTTCGCCTGAGCGCGACAATCTTGTTCGCCGGATCGGTCGGAACGGAATCGCCCAAAGGCTTGCGTGCCGATCTTGCGCAACAAAGGGTGGCGTCTGACCGCGGGCTGGCGCAGCGACCGAATGGTCTGCGCTTTAGGGCCGCGCATCTCCCAATGTCATTCCTCGCGCCAACTGTGACGTAGCGGCTGACCATAGGGGCGCTCAGCCGCTGCCCGGCGGGCTAGGCCCTTGTCGCCGGGCGGGTGCTTTGATTGTAAGGCCTTGGATAGCGCGGGATGGAAGTGGCGGCCCGATACAGCCCCGCTACACCAGCGCCAGATTGCGCCCGGTTGTCGGGTCGAACCAAAGCAGCTTTTCAGGTTTCCAGCCGAACCGGATCGGATCGTCGATGCGCACCTCCATCCGCGCGGGCACCGTGGCGTGAATATGGGTGCCGCCGATGTCGAGGGTCAGAATCTTCAAGACACCGTGGTTCTCGACATCGAACACCCGGCCACTGGCGGGCGCATCCGCCGCGATCACCACATCCTCGGGCCGGATGCCAAACCGCACCTTTTGCCCGTCCGCGCCACGCGGGCGGACAATAGGCAAGGCGTGGCCGCCTGCATCCAGCACGGCGGTCGCCCCCGTCAACACGCCGTCGATCATGTTCATCGGCGGGGTGCCGACCGAGCGCGCCACAAAGGTGTTCAGCGGTCTGGAATAAATCTCATCCGGAGTGCCGACCTGCACCAGCCTGCCCTTGTTCAGGACGCCGATCTTGTCGCCCATCGACATCGCCTCGACCTGATCGTGGGTGACGAAAACAAAGGTCGCACCCAGATCGTTGTGCAGCTTTTTCAGCTCGACCCTCAGCACGTCGCGCAGGTTCGCATCAAGCGCTGACAGCGGTTCGTCCATCAAGAACACGCGCGGCTGACGCACGATGGCGCGGCCGATCGAGACGCGCTGCATCTCGCCGCCCGACAGCCGTTCCACCTTGCGGTCCAACAGGCGGGTGATCTGCAGGGTTTCGGCGACGCGCTCGACACGTTCCTTGATCTGGGTGGCAGTGAGATCATGGGTGCGGGACTTCAGCGGAAATTCCAGATTGCCGCGCACCGTCAGGCGCGGGTAAAGCGAATACTGCTGCAACACCAGCGCCACATCGCGCTCGGCGGCGTTCCAGCGTGTCGCGTCCTGGCCGTCGATCACCACCTTGCCGCTGTCGGGCCGCTCCAGCCCCGCGATCACCCGCAGGGTGGTGGTCTTGCCGGCGCCAGTCTGGCCCAGCAGCACGAAAAATTCGGCATCCTTGATATCAAGATCGACGCCCCTCAGCGCGGTGTTGGGCCCGAATTTCTTGGTGATGCCCTGAAGCGCTATATCCGCCATCAGGCCGCCCCCCGCAGATTGAGTTCGGTCTTTCTGTCGAAGAAATGCGCCTGCGGCGCATCAAGGCTGACCCAAACCCGCTGCCCTTCGCCCCTGACAAACCCGCTTTCCGTACGGGCGCGCAGCACCGTATCGCCAAGACGCACATCGACGATGTCATGGCTGCCCAAGGGTTCGATGTTGGTCGTCGTGGCCTCGGCGTAGCCGGGTGCCTTGTCGTGACCAAGCAGCACCGCCTCGGGGCGCACCCCAAGTGCTATACCGCCTTGTGAATTGCGCAGACCGGCCAGCGTCGCCGCATCAAAGGCAAAGCCGGTATCGGCACCGTTCAGGACCACCTCGAAGCCATCAACCCGCACATCGGCGATGTTCATCACCGGCGAGCCGACAAATTTCGCCACGAACAGATTGATCGGATGCAGATAAACCTCGTCGGGCGCGCCGACCTGTTGCAGCACGCCGTCGTGCAGGATCACGATCCGGTCGGCGAGACTCATCGCCTCGATCTGGTCATGCGTCACGTAGACCGAGGTCGAGCCGCGCGCGATGTGCAGGCGCTTGATCTCGGCGCGCATCTGCTCGCGCAGCTTGGCGTCAAGCACGCCCAGCGGCTCATCCATCAACAGCGCCTGCGGACGGCGCACCAGCGCCCGACCGATGGCGACGCGCTGCATGTCACCGCCCGACAGTGCCGATGGCTTGCGGTCGAGATGCTGGGCGATCTGCAGGGTCTCGGCGACCTCCTTAATCGCGCGGTCGCGTTCGGCGGCATCCATCCGCACGGCGCGCAGCGGAAAGGCGATGTTTTCGCGCACCGTCATGTGCGGGTATAGCGAGAACGACTGGAACACGAAGGCGATGTCGCGGTCGGCGGCCTTGCGATCCTGCACCTCGACCCCGTCGATCAGGATCTTGCCATCGGTCACCGTTTCCAGCCCGGCAATGGCGCGAAGCGCAGTTGTCTTGCCGCCACCGGATTGGCCCAGCATGACAACGAATTCGCCGTTCTCGATGGTCAGGTTCAGGTCCTTCAGCACCTGATTGCTGCCAAAGAATTTCTGGACGTTGCGCATCTCGATCTGGGCCATCAGACCACGCCCCCATCCTTGTAGGTGCCTTTTTCGCGGGCATCTTCGGGGTGTTCGCCGTGCAGTTCCAGCACATCCACCGGGTCGTCGCTAAAATCCTCTTCCGGTGCCGGATCGGGCGCGATTTTCGAGGTGACGAGAAACGCCACCAACCCGATCAGCGTCAGCGTCACGCCATACTGGTGCAAAAACAGGCTCCACGGCTGGCAGAGCGAGATGATGCCGAAGATCATCAGACTTTGCGCGGCGGGGGCGAGGATGCGCTGATTGACCGACCGGAAACTCATTTGCGGATCGCTCCGAACGACATGCCGCGCAACAGGTGGTTGCGCAGCAAGAAGGTGAAGATCGCAACCGGGATCAGGAACAAAAGCGTGCCCGCCGCGATCACCGTCCAGTCGGGCAGCCCCGAGCCGACCTGCGACGGAATGTAGGGCGGTGCGGTCTGCGCGTTGCGGTTGGTCATGATCAGCGCGAAGGCGTATTCGTTCCAGGCGGTGATGAAGCAAAACACCGCCGTCGCCGCCATCCCGGTCAGCGCCTCGGGCACCACGACCTTGAAGAACGCCTGCATCCGCGTGTAGCCGTCGACCAGTGCCGCCTCTTCGTATTCCTTCGGGATCTCGTCGATAAAGCCCTTCATTATCCAGACCGCAAAACTGAGGTTGAATGCGGTGTAGAGGATGATCAGCCCCATATGCGTGTCGTTCAGACCGACCACCCGGTACATCAGGAACATCGGGATCGCGACGACGACAGGCGGCAGCATCCGTGTAGACAGAATGAAGAACAGCCAGTCATCCTCGCCCTTCACCTTGAAGCGGGAAAATCCGTAGGCGGTCAGGGTGCCCATCGACACCGCGAGGATGGTCGAGATGATCGACACGATCAGCGAGTTCTTGAAACGGTTGCCATAGCCCGACGACGTGACCTCGCCGGTTCTGCCGCTGCGCACGACCTTTTCGCCGCCGTCGAAGACCATCTTTTCCCACCAGGGTGCGGCGTCGTATTCCTCGGGCGTCGGCTGGTCGCGCAGTTGCGACCGCTTGGTGAACAGCTTGACGAAGGGCGACACCGTCGGCTCGAACACCACTGTCGGCGGGATCGTGGTGGCCAGATTGCGCGGCTTGAACGCGGTCGAGGCGATCCAGTAGATCGGGGTCAGCATGATGAACAAGGCGACGAACACGGCGACGATTGCGGCGCGGTTGGTCCAGGTTTCGCTCGGCGTGCGGACACCGGCCATCCTAGCGCGCCTTCACTTTGTTGAGGTATTTCACATAGATGTTGGTGATCGCCACGACCATGATCAACACGATATAGGCGAACGCCGACGACATCCCGGTCTGCCATTCCTGAAACGCCATCTTGTACAGCCGGATCGCGATCAGTTCTGTGGTCGGCTGCGATGACAGCACATAGGCCAGATCAAAGGTTTTGAACGCCTCCATCGTGCGAAAGATGATCGCGATCATCAGGATCGGTGCGACCAGCGGCAGGGTGATGCGGAAAAACGTGTAGAAACTGCCCGCGCGGTCGATCTCTGCCGCCTCGTAAAGGTGCTTCGGCACAGCCGAGAGTCCCGCCAGCGACAGCAGCATCACGAACGGCGACCACATCCAGATGTCGACAATGGCAATCGCCCAAAGCGCCATGTCGGGATCGGCCAGCCATTCGAATTTATCGAGGCCGAGGAAGTAGTTGATGATGCCGAAATTCGGATCGTAGAGCAGCTTCCAAAAGAGGCCCACCACCGCCATCGACAGCATCATCGGCAGCAACAGCAGCGTGGTGATCAGCCCCTTGGCAGGGATCGCGCGGTTCAACAGCATGGCCAGGCCGAAGCCCACGATGACCTGCCCGGTGACCGAGATCAGCACGTATTTCGCGGTGATCGAGAAGTTCTTCCAGATGAACGGATCGCTCAAAAGGTCGCGGTAGTTCTGCAAGCCGATGAACTTCGCAGGCGCGTTGGTCGAGGCGCGGAAATCGGTGAACGAATAGCCCAGCGAATAGAGCAGCGGGAAGATGTTGAAGATGATCAGAAACGCGATCGTCGGGATGATGAACAGGTTCCGGATGGTCAGATCGCTCAACCCTTTTGCGGCGGCGCGCGACGTCGGGTCGAGACTGGTCATGACTTTCGTGGCCACGTGAATGCTTCCTTGCATCTTCGGGGGTCGGGAACGGAAGGGGCGCCGCAGCGCCCCTTTTCAATGGCCGTCAGGTGCGGCGGGTTACTGCCCGCGCCCGTACTTTGCGAAGGTCGCCTTCCAGTCAGCCGCAAGCGCATCCAGCGTTTCCTGCGCCGTGCCTTCATCGCCGACAATGAACGGATAGAGGCGCTGGTTGGCGGCGGTCAGCAACTCGGCAAATTCCGGCACTGCCCAGAAGTCCTTGACGGTGAACATGGTCTGGTAGAACGCCTCGTTGTAAGGCGTCGCATTGCGGAACTCATCGGATTCCAGCACCGAGGCGCTGGCGGTATAGCCACCCAGTTCGGCCCAGCGTTTCTGAACCTCGGGCTTGATGAACCACTCGAGGAACTTCATCGATTCCTCCTGGTTCTGCGAATAACTCACCACCGAGATACCCTGACCACCCAGCGCCGCGTGCTTGGCGCCGCCCGGACCGGCCGGGTTCGAGAAAAAGCCGGTGTTGGCAGCATTCGGGTTCGAAGCCTCGTTCAGGAGCGCCGGGAAGAACGCGAAGTAGTTCATCGACATCGCCACCAGGCTCTCGGTGATCGCCTGGTTGTTCTCGACAAAGAACGTCTTGGCCCAGCCCGGCGGGGTGTAGCTGTACAGCTTCTTGTAGTTCTCCAGCGCCGCAACCGCCTCGGGCGAGTTCACGTAGCCATCGACTTCATAGGTTTCGAAATTGCCCAGTTCGGCGCCATAAGAGAAGATCGCGTTCTCGACGCCCATGACCATCGCGTCATAGCTGTTGTCGGTATAGATCGCGACGCCGTAACGGTTTTCGTCGGGGCGGTGGAAGAATTCGGCGATGTCGGTCAGCTGCGCCCAGGTTTCCGGCGTCGCCAGATCGTAGCCGTATTTGGCCTTGAATGCCTCCATCTCGGCGGGGTCCTCGAACCAGTCCTTGCGATAGGACCAGCCGACCGCGTCACCCTCGGCCGGGATCGCCCAGTAGGTCCCCGAGTTGCCGGGATATTCGGCGTAATACTTGACCGTCGCGGGAGCCATGATTTCGGCCACGTTGTGTTCCGCAAAAAACCCGGTCAGATCGACGTAATGCCCGCCTTCGGACGCGGCACCCAGCCACTGGCTGTCGCCGACGATCATGTCATAGGCGCTGCCGCGCGCGTTGAACTCGGTAAACGCCTTGGTCTGGAAATCGGCCCAGGGCGTGGTCTCGACGGTCACGGAAACGCCGGTTTCGGCCTCGTATTCGTTGACCAGTTCCTGCAGATAATTCGCCGGATCCCATTCGGCCCAGAAGATCACCAGATCTTCGGCCGATGCCGATGTTGCGGCAAAGGCGCCAAACGCAGCCCCCGCCAGCAGCCCTTTCATCTTGTTGTTCATATCCCTGTCCTCCCAGATTCAGGTCTCGATTACCGACGCGTCGTCCTGACCGCCCAAGCCCTCGAAGACGCAAAGATGGCATGGCGGCAGTCGTGAAACTTGCCTCTTTTTGGTAATACCAGATGAAAGACCCTGTCAAGACTTTGTTTGGCCCGGACAATCGGCGTATATTAGGCAAACAAGGGTAAAAAATCTGGAACATCTAGGGATATGGATGTATCAATCCGTCATGCGATCCAGCATCACGCCCAAGATTGATGGGCCATGAAACGCTGAAATGGTAAAATCTGGCCGGACCAGATCATGACTTCGGGGCTTTGAGGGTTGATGCCTGTGATATACCTCGTCGGGACATATGACACTAAGGCTGCAGAGATTGCCTACCTGCGCGGTCTGCTGTCGGGTCAGGGGCAACCGGTACGCTGCGTCGATGTCGGCACGCGTGCGGCAGGCTGCGAGATGGATGTGTCGGCCAAAGATGTGGCTGCCCATTACCCCGATGGCGCCGAAGCGGTCCTTGGCGGCCAAGATCGAGGGCAGGCCGTGGCGGCGATGGCCAGGGCCTTTGCCGGTTTCTGTGCCGCTGAAAAGCCGAAGATCGGCGCGATCATCGGCATCGGCGGCGGCGGTGGCACCTCTATCATCACGGCGGGCATGCGCGCGCTGCCTTATGGCGTGCCCAAGGTCATGGTCTCGACCATCGCGTCGGGTGATGTGGCGCCCTATCTTGGCACCAGCGACATCGTCATGATGCCGTCGGTGACCGATCTGGCCGGGTTGAACCGGATCAGCCGCCATATCCTGCACAACGCCGCGCAATCGGTCCTCGGCATGGCCGCTCATCCCTACGCCGCCCCGGCGCAGTCGAAACCCTCGGTCGGGCTCAGCATGTTCGGTGTCACCACGCCGTCGGTCACCCAGATCGCGGCACAGCTTGGCGCGCATTTAGACTGCGTCGTCTTTCACGCAACCGGCACCGGCGGGCGCAGCATGGAGCAATTGCTGGGCCAGGGCCTGATGGACGGGCTGATCGATATCACCACGACGGAAGTCGCCGATGAACTGGTCGGCGGCGTGCTGTCTGCCGGGGCCACCCGGCTTGACGCGGTGATCGCCAGCGGCAGGCCCTATGTCGGCTCGGTCGGCGCACTGGACATGGTGAATTTCTGGGCGCCGGACACGGTGCCCGCGCGGTTTGCCGACCGGCTGTTCTATCATCACAACGAAAACGTCACCCTGATGCGCACCACTGCCGATGAATGCGCCCGCATCGGCGCCTGGATCGCGGCCAAGCTGACCCGGGCCAACGGCCCGGTTCGGGTGCTGCTGCCGGAAAAGGGCGTATCCGCGCTGGATATCGAATGCGGCCCGTTCTGGAACCCGGCGGCGGATGCGGCGCTGTTCGAGGCGCTTGAAACGAACCTGACGCAAAGTGACACCTGCAAAATCACCCGCCTGCCGTTTCACATCAACGACCCCGCATTCTCTGCCGCTGCGGCAGAGGCCTATCTCAGCATCTCATAGGACGTCCCATGCCAGCCATACCCCGCGCCACCATCCTGAAAAACTTCGCAACCCTCATCGACGCGGGCCGCCCGATAATCGGCGGCGGTGCCGGCACCGGGCTGTCGGCGAAATCGGAAGAGGCCGGCGGCATCGACCTGATCGTGATCTACAATTCCGGGCGCTACCGGATGGCCGGGCGCGGATCGTCGGCCGGGCTATTGGCTTATGGCAACGCCAACGAGATCGTCAGGGAAATGGCGGTCGAGGTGCTACCGGTGGTCAAGCACACGCCGGTTCTGGCCGGGGTCAACGGCACCGATCCTTTCATCCTGATGCCGCAGTTTCTGGCCGAGCTGAAGATGATGGGCTTTTCCGGCGTGCAGAACTTTCCCACCATTGGCCTGTTCGACGGCACCATGCGGCAAAGTTTCGAGGAAACCGGCATGGGTTACGGCCTTGAGGTCGACATGATCGCGCAGGCGCACGCGCTTGACCTTCTGACCACGCCTTACGTGTTCAATCCCGACGAGGCGGCGGCGATGACCAAAGCGGGTGCGGATATCGTGGTGGCGCATATGGGTGTCACCACCGGCGGCAGCATCGGCGCGACCTCGGCCAAAAGCCTGCACGATTGCGTGGCCGAGATCGACGCGATTGCCGCAGCGGCACGCAGGGTACGCAAGGATGTGATCGTGATCTGCCACGGCGGCCCGATCGCGATGCCCGACGACGCCGCCTTCATCTTGCAGCATTGTGACCGGTGTCACGGGTTCTATGGCGCCAGCAGTGCTGAACGCCTGCCCACCGAAATCGCGATCCGCGATCAGATCAAAAGGTTCAAGGACATGGATGTGACCACGAAAAGGAAGGGCGGCTGACGATGAGCGCGATGGACAAATACTTCGTCTACCCCGGCGATGTCGACAATTTCGGCTTCGACTGGGGGCGGCTGGCGCTGACCTGCGCACCCGAGGTCAACGGCGCTGCGAAATTCTCGGCCGGTGTCGTCTTTGTGCCGCCCGGGCGGGGTCACAGCCGCCACAACCACCCCGGCGCGGAAGAGATCATCTTCATCCTCAAAGGCGAGGGCGCGCAGATGGTCGAGAGTGAGAACGGCACGCCCGAGACCCGCAAGGTGACCCCCGGCTGCACCATCTTCATCCCCGAAAGCCGGTTTCACGCCACCCAGAACACCGGCTCTGAACCGATGGAGATCTTTGTGGTCTATTCACCGACCGGCCCGGAAAAGCTGCTGCGCCAGGCGCCCGATTTCCGCCTGATCCCGCGCGAGACTGTGAAAGACACCTGACATGAACGACCTGAACTACGATTTCGACCATCTCGATGCCCTTTTGGACGATGCCGGCCTTGATGCGCTGCTGGTCACCTCGAAACACAATGTCCGGTATCTGCTGGGCGGTTATCGGTTCATCTTCTTTTCTGCGATGGACGCCATCGGCCATGGCCGCTACCTGCCGGTGATCGTCTACCTCAGGGGTGCGCGCGACAAGACAGCCTATGTCGCCAACACGATGGAGCAGGGCGAGCACGAGAATGCGCCGTTCTGGGTGCCGCATTTCTACCCCGTGGCCTGGGGCAGCGTCGACAGCATCACCCAGGCCGTCGCACATCTGGAAAAGGTCGGCTTCACCACCGGGCGGATCGGGGTCGAGCCACCGTTCCTGCCGTCGGATTCGCAAGACACTTTGCGCGACGCGCTGCCCAATTCGGCGTTTCTCGATGCTACGGCGGTTCTGGAAAACCTGCGCGCGGTCAAGACGCCCGCCGAACTTGCACTGTTGCGCGAGGCCTCCGAGAAAATCAGCGCATCGATGCAGGCGACCATCGCCGCCTCGGGCGCGGGCAGCACCAAGCATGAGATCATCGAGCGCTTGCGGCAGGAGGAAACCCGGCGCGGGCTGGTGTTCGACTATTGCCTGCTGACCCTCGGCGCCAGTCACAATCGCGCCGGATCAAAGCAGGCCTGGGCGCCGGGAGAAGTCCTGTCGATCGATTCCGGTGGCAACCTCAAGGGCTACATCGGTGACATCTGCCGGATGGGCGTGCTGGGCGAACCGGACGGCGAGCTGATCGACCTGCTGGCAGAGATCGAAGAGATTCAGCAGGCCGCCTTTGCCAAGGTCAGGGCCGGGGCATCGGGGGCGGAGATCATTGCCGCCGGTCAGGCGGCTCTGGCGCGGCAACCGCACAAGGGCTGCACCGATTTCTTCGGGCACGGCATGGGGCTGGTCAGCCACGAGGCGCCGTTCCTCGTGACCAACCATCCGGTGGCCTACCAGGGCCGTGATGCGGACGCGCCTCTGAAGGTCGGCATGGTGCTGTCGATCGAGACCCACATGCAGCATCCCACACGCGGCTTCATCAAGCTGGAAGACACGCTGACGGTGACCGCAACAGGCTATGAGATGTTCGGTACCGAAGGCCGCGGCTGGAACCTGGGCGGCATCGGCTGACGGCGCTCCAGGCCCGCAGAGGTTCCGTTGCGCTGCACAAACTCGGTGGTGCGGGTGAGGAGAGGCCGCAAACCAAACCGGCCTCAGGCAGCCGAAGGCGGCAAGCCGATGAAAAGTGGTGCCCGCGGCCGGAGTCGAACCGGCACGGCCTTTCGGCCTAGGGATTTTAAGTCCCTTGTGTCTACCGTTCCACCACGCGGGCGGGCGGCGGCAGCATAGAGGCGCGGGGGGCAAGGGCAAGCGCGCAAGCCGGCCGCAAGGCCCGGTAACCTTCACCGTCTGCATCGTCATGGATGTAGCAGTCGAGGCGACACCGGGTAGCGCCGAAACCGGTCGAAACGGTCACCCCC